>CALPWM020000004.1 GCA_943327275.2 Chitinophaga pinensis | reverse complement strand
TCGGCCGAGGCGGGGTGGTGGAATTCACCATTGATGAGTTGCATCCACCACCCCGGCACTCATTCGCCTGCACCTTCGGTGCATTCTACTTCGTGCCACCCCTCCTGTCCAGGAGGGGATTTTTGAACTGTAAATGAATAGCTCAAAACCTTATTCACTATATTTACTAAAGCCAAATTCATTGAACGAATGAAAAAACAGTTGCTAAATTTTCTGCTGATGTTTTGCTTTTTCTGGACAGCTGTCCCGCAAGTGGTGTCTGCATCAGCCGGAACAATTTCATTCCCTTCTCCTCAATTTTCTGTTGCAGATACCAATCTTTACCAATATATGCCTTTTCCGATGGGGGCTTCTGTTGGCATTGGGAGGATGAAAAACAATGCAAAGTACAGTGAGGTGGTTTCCAAAGAATTCAACAGCATTACTGCAGAAAATGCGATGAAATTTCGTGCCCTACATCCCGCAGAAAACACATTCAATTGGGCGGATGCGGATTATCTGGTTGATTTCGCACAGAAAAACGGCAAGCGACTTCATGGCCATACCTTAAACTGGTATCAATATTTACCGGCTTGGGTGACCAATTTTTCAGGTGATTCCATCGCCTGGGAGAACATGTTGAAGACGCATATCCAAACCGTCGTTGCGCATTTCAAAGGAAAGGTTGCTTCATGGGATGTGGTCAATGAATATTTCAACGATGACGGGACCATCAGGCCCAATGTTTGGGTCAAAAATCTTGGACCGGATTATATCGCAAGGTGCTTCCAGTACGCGCATGAAGCAGACCCAGACGCAATCTTGTTCTATAATGATTATGGTCATGAATACAGCAGTGCAAAACGAACTGCCATAGCAAACCTTGTCAATTCCTTCAAGACAAGGGGCGTCCCCATCCATGGTGTTGGCATGCAGTTTCACATGACCCATACCCAGTCCGATGCCAACATCAATGCCGCCATGGCCTTTGCTGCAGGCACCGGTCTTAAAGTGCATATTTCAGAATTGGATGTGCGTGTAAATATCAACAAGGTGCAAGGGCTTGTTTTTACTGATGCGCTTGCCGTTCAACAGGCAGATAGGTTCAGATTTGTTGTTAAGGCGTATAACACTGCCATTCCAAAAGCCCAGCAATTTGGCATCACCACCTGGAATGTCGGGGATGCTGATTCCTGGGTATCGTCCTGGCAGGGCGCACCCGATTACCCCTTGCCTTTTGATGCAAACTATTTGCGGAAACCGGCCTACAAAGCCATCATCGAAGGCGGAAAATAACAGCTATTTCCCTGGACTGGCGCAGTTAACAGATTGGCCAAGATTATCAATAAAAGAAATGCTTTTTTTGATTGTTCTTCCAGCCGGCCTGTGACTCATAGTCAACAAAAAATATTTTTACATCTGCCTGGCTTTCATATTTGACAAAATATATCTTCTTTTTGGCCTGACTTTGGTACTGAGTAAAAAACCATTTACCATCATTATCGCCTGCCTGCGTTTCATATTTTACTTTGAACACTTTCAGGTCTGTCTGGCTTTCGTATTTCACCACAAACACCTTTACATCTGCCTGGCTTTCATAATCCACTGTAAAGATTTTTTGGGCCATGGTTTGCTGCATGGCAAAAAGGGATATAAGGAAGAATAGTGTTTTCATGAAATAAATATACAATCTTAGTTTAAATTGATTTTCAAACCCCTCTTCTCTTCATTGCATTTCAAGTAGAGCATGCTTTCGCCATTTTGTAATTTCTCCACCAGGATCTGAGTGCCGATCCTTTCTTTCAGGCTTTCAACATGGCTGATGATGCCCACCAGTTTGTCGCCTTCCACTTGCATGCGCTCAAGCATAGCAATGGCATTGTAAAGGTCATCGGGAGAGAGCGTGCCGAAGCCTTCATCGATGAACATGGAATCAATCCTTACATTTTGGGAAGCCATATCGCTCAATGCCAAGGCTAGGGCCAGTGAAATCACAAAACGCTCACCACCAGACACACTGTCAATCGTTCTCCATTCATCTCCCATGTGCGTATCCACTACCCAGATGCTGTCTTCATCATCCTCTGATCCCAACTCCAATTGGTATCTTTCCATCAATGTTTCAAGCCGAATGTTTGCAAGGCTAAATAGATGGCGCATGGTGATGCGTTGTACAATGTTGTTGAACTTGTTGCCGTTGGCATCACCAATATAGTTGTTGAGGATATTGTAAATATTTTCTTCCTTCTCCATCAGCGCCAGTTGATTCAAAATGCCCTGGTGCTGTTGCTTGTTTTCAGTATCCTTTAAAAGCGATTCAATGATCTTCCCCTGCTCAAGCAGGTTCTTGTCTTGTAAACCCTTCTGTTCTTTTTCTGTCGACAAAAGGGCTTCAAGGGTAGACGAAACGTCATCCATGGACTGTTTGGACAGCAGGTCTTTGTTGGCTTGGATCAGTTGTCCGGCATGTTGATCTTTCCTTTTTTTGAAATCATCAATCAGCTGTTTTGTTGATTGAATGGTGTCTGCATCTGCCAGGGCCTTCATGAAATCATTCCTGTTTGCAAACCCATTTTTCAGCATTGATGCTTCAAAGGAAATGTCCTCTTTTTTTATTGATGCCTGAAGGGTTTCTATTGACGAGGAAGCCTTTTGAATGTTTTCTTGTTGCGTCAAAATTGACGTTTCGATTCTTGTCCAACGCTGCTTCAGATGATCCCTGAAAACGCTGATGGAATCTTCTTTAAATATTTCAGACCTTTCTTTTTTCAGGTTGTTCAAGCCCGATTGCTTTTGCTGAAAAACTTCCATGTCTTTGATGAATTGGATCAGGCTGTCCTCAACAATCTCCCACTCCTGGTGCAGCCTGATCACCCGGATATTTTCTTCAGACTGGGTTATGGATTGTTTGATCATTTCCTGGTCTGTGGTTTCAGGCAATGCACATGCCTGCAAACGATGCTTCAGATCATCTTTACTTGTTGCCAACTCGCTGTTGATGCCTTCAATATTTTTTTCTTTGTTGAGCTTATCCCTCTCCAACAGCGCGATTGCTGTTTCTGTTTCTCTTCTTACATTGATGTTCCGCTCATTGGCTTCTTTCCTTTTGTTATAGTCTTCTTGCAACGCATTGTTCAGCTTTGGAAGGTTGATGGCATAAGGGTGGGAGGTTGAACCGCAGCAGGGGCAAGGGTTTCCATCGATCAACGCTTGCCGGTGGATGTCCATGGACATGATGGCATTGTTAGCCTCAACCGCTTTTAGCAAAACCTCCAGCGCAGCGTTTTCTTCATCAATGGTTGAATCCAATGCCCGGACCGATGTATGAAATCCATTGATTTGATTTGTCAGGTCGACGACTTCTTCATTATTCTTTTTTTTGTCGTCTTCATTTTTTTGCACAAGTACAGCAATGGTCAGACAGTTGCTGAGTTCAGTGATCCTGCTTTGCTGCGCTGTGATGGAATCCTGCAAATTGCCTTGACTGAAAGCATCCGACAATACATTTTTACGTAGGACCTCTTGTTGCCCCAATACGTATTTTTTCAACTGGGCAGTATCAGCGCTGATCGGTTTTAGAATTGTTCTTGTTTTGTCAGGAAGGGTATTGATGAAATTGGCCAAGGACAATCTTATTGTGCTGACTTCCGTTTCCAGCGTGGCGATGTTTTTATCCATGCCATCCAACAAGTTGAAAAAAGCATCCAATGCAGCAACAAACCCATGCTCATCTGTTGTTTTTCCACTGGCGTTTGAAAAGGAGTTGATCACCCCAGCCCTTTCATCCATCAAAATCTTTAGCGATGAAGACGCCTCTTCAATTGCCTTTTGTTCATCCGACAAATCCTTTTGCATGGATTGAAGTTCATTCCATTGCTTCATCAATGGGGCAGTTTTTTCAAAATCACGAAGGCGTTCCATGGCCCCTGCAAGTGCTGTTTCCTCTTTTGCAATTTTCTCTTTTTCTTCTTCCAGCAGTGTAAGCGTATTATGCAATGAAGCAATGTCTTGCTTTGTTTTGATTTTGTTGCTGAGTACTGCCAATAATTTCTCTCCATCTTGATGCTCAGTCAACAGGGCCTGTTTTTTTATTTCAATTTCAGCAATCTCTGCTTCAGAAAATACCTCAATCGCCCCCATGGTGTCGGTCAACTGCCTGATCCTTTCCTTGACTTCACGGTGTCGCTCAAAAGCCATTTTTCCAATTTCCCGGAAGAGTACGGTTCCTGTGATGATTTCCAGGAGCTTGTATCGGTCGGCTTTCTGGGCCTTGAGGAATTCATCAAACTTGCCCTGGCTCAGGACGATGGCCTGTGTGAACTGCTCCTGTGAAAGGCCAATGATCTTGATGATCTCGGCCCTTGAATCTTTCAGTTTATCGGTGATCGCTTTGAATTCACCATCCTCCTGCTTGCTGACTTTCAACAGGATTTTACTCAGCTTTCCGGAACGGGTCAAGCCCGCCGACCACTGTGAGCGATAGGTTTCGCCATTGACCTGAAAAGTGATGGTTGCATAAGATTCAGTTGTGCCCTTCGTGATGATTCCCTTTTCATCTTCAATGGTTGTTTTCGTGATCTCCTGGAACCTTGCCGTATAACCATACAATGCCAACGTGATGGCATCGAGGATGGAACTCTTGCCAGCGCCAGTTGGCCCTGTAATGGCAAAGAGTCCCGCACTGGCCAGTTCGGGGCTTTCAAAATCGATACTGAATTCTCCCTTCAGAGAGTTGATATTGCTGAAATTCAGCTTGAGTATTTTCATGGTTGTTGTTGGGTTGCGTCAGCAAGAATGGTGTTGAAAAGGTCTTTGAGTGCGGTTTTTTCTTCATTCTCTTCCCGCCCTTCAATGATCTTTTCAAAAACGGCGGCGGGTTGAAGGTCATTTACCCTGTCATGCGCCAGGGTTCCGAGTTTTCTGCTGCTGGATTTGTCACGAAAAATCACCCGCTGGCTGACGACTTTAAGGTTCCGACCAGCCATTTCATTTTTCAATGCTTCAATCCTTGGCATGAGCTTTGGATCAAAAATTGGTTCATCGATGGAAAGGTCTAGCAGGGCCGTCAGATCGTATTTACATTTTAGCAAGGCCATTTTTTCCTCCACTTCCTGCATGGTTCCTTTGACCTGGTAAAGCGACCTGAATCTTGGAACGGGGATGAAACTCTGTTTGAAACTGTTCCCTTCAATATCCAATTGGATGATCTTGTGCTTGTAAACGTTTTCGGAAAAACCCAGTGAAATGGGGCTGCTGGCATAATGGATCTTCCCTTCGAGCACAGGCTGTCCGGTATGGATATGCCCCAATCCCAGGTAATCAAACTGGTCCAGTGCATCTGAGGGAATGCCCAATTCATTGCCTATTTGGATTTCTCTTTCCGCTTCGCTGGCTTTTGTGCCTTGGGCGTGGAGGTGCGCCATGCCGATATGCAATTGGTCGGGGAATCGTTTTTTCATTTCATCGCCGATGCCCTTGAAAACCTTGCGCATGCCCTCCCGGATTTTGATGTCGATTTCCTTGATGCCCTCGCTCTCGCCCACCTGGCGGATGAAACGGTCCTGGAGAAATGGGATGGCGGCAACAATGGCTTCGGTCTTGCCTGACCGGTTGGCAATAGGGATCAATATTTTTTCAACCTGATCCATTCCGGGAAACCGGCCCACCACGGTTGTTCCAAGCGAATGCAAAAGGGATGAAGGCGTATCAAGGTATGAGGGGGAATCGTGGTTGCCGGAGGTGACAATCGCCCTACAACCCTTGGCAGGCAGCTGCACAAGAAAATCATAGTATTGCTTGGTGGCCTCGTTGGAAGGATTGCTCTGGTCAAAGATGTCCCCGGCCACCAACAGGTGATCAATTTCATTTTCCCCGATGTACCTGAGCAGCCAGTCCAGGAACAGGGCCATGTCCTGGCCAAAGTCCTCCATGTGCAGTTTCTTCCCAAGGTGCCAGTCTGCAGTAATCAGTATTTTCATCGGTTTCTACTTGTATTGCTGCAATATCATTCAAATGGGTGAAATTTTGTTTCACAATAAAAATTTGAAGTATTGAACTTGTATTTCAGGAAGATTTGGGCAGAATCTTTTTCAGATTAACCATGTAAATTTAACAAATTGTGGTAAATTTACATGGATGATTGATAGACGACTAGAACCTATTTTACAGGAAGCACTTTCCAATAATGCCGCTGTAGCATTGTTGGGCCCCCGCCAGGTGGGCAAAACTACCCTTGCTCTAAGCTTTATGCCAAAAGAAAAGGTATTGTATTTGGATTTGGAAAATAGCCTGGATAAGGCAAAAATGGTCGATTTTCCCGCCTTTTACCATGAAAACCAGGATAAATTGCTGATTTTGGATGAAATCCAGCGGGTACCCGAAATCTTTTCAACCATTCGGGGAATCATTGATGAACAACGTAGGCAGGGCAGAAGAAATGGTCTCTTCCTTTTCCTCGGATCCGCTTCAATGGATTTGTTGAGGCAATCTGGTGAATCGCTGGCTGGAAGGATTGCTTACCTTGAGTTGCACCCTCTCAATCTATTGGAATTGAATCCAAGCGGTTCAACAGGGCTGAACGATCTTTGGTTGCGCGGAGGATTTCCTGACAGCCTGCTTGCAAAAAATGAAAGACAGAGTTTGGTCTGGAGGACAAATTTTATACGCACTTATCTTGAAAGGGAGATCCAGCAAATCGGCCCGCGCATTCCTGCAGAAACATTGGGCCGGTTTTGGACCATGTTGGCGCATCAGCAAGGTTCAATCATCAACATGTCTGCCTTGGCAAGGGGAATCGATGTGTCTGTGACAACGGCAAACCGTTATCTCGACCTGATGGTTGATCTATTGCTGGTCCGACGCTTGAAGCCTTATGCCTTCAATGCAGGAAAGAGGCTGGTGAAAATGCCCAAGGTCTATGTTAGGGACAGTGGTATAGCCCATGCCTTGTTGAACATCGGTGAGATCAATTCCTTATTGGGCCATCCCTTAGTGGGAGGCAGTTGGGAAGGATTTGTGATTGAAAACCTTATGGCAGTATCACCTTCTCATTTCAACTTTTATTTTTACAGGACTGCACAAGGCGCAGAAATAGACCTTGTGATAGAAATTACCCACCAGCAGCTGTGGGCGATCGAGATCAAAAGGAGTTCCAATCCAACAGTATCCAAAGGATTTCATATTGGCGTTGATGATATCAAAGCGAAAAAAAAATTCGTTGTATATGCCGGGGCTGATCAGTTTTCAATGGGAAGCCAGATCATGGCCATACCATTACAAGACATGATGTCGATGCTGAGTGGGATGCTCTAATGATGTGTTTTTCAATACGGAACCGATCCAACAATATTTCCTGCGGGATGGTAGCTGGCCACCACAATGATTGCACCACTGGGGCAGTAGGCAACGCCTGCTCCCACTTCACGGGTGCTCTTCCAAACCATTTGGGTGTAGTGACCAATCATTTTCCCCCTGTTTTCACCGATTGGCTTTCCATTGTAATATGCTTTTTCCTCGTACCAGGATTTGGAGGCATCCAGGGTTCCATAGACAGCGGAAGAACTTCCCCAGAAAATATTTTCACCCAGGATTCTTCCGTTTGCATCAACGCATTTGCTGTGCTTCATCTTGCATTTTTTATCAGCAAGTTCATTGGCCCAGGATTGTGCATAGTTTGAAAGCGAGCTGCTCCATGCCAGTTTACCCACACCCACTTCAGCACGCACCTTGTTGTGGTGGTCCAAAAAAATTTTGGCATCTGAGGCCTTGAAATTGCTGCCGGTATTGACGGGGATGGATTGAGCTTTGGCGTTGATGAAATAAAAAACCAGTAAGGCCATCAAAAAAATTCGCATGTACATTGTTTTGGTGTTTTGGAATGGTTGCGGTTTTGCAAACTCCAAGTTAACCACTTGCAGATGGAAAAAGGTTTATAGAAATGTTATAGTTAAACCCAATGCTCAATTCACAATAAAAGTCAATTGATTTTTATTGATCCTTCAACGCAAACGCCACATAGGCATCGCTGGATTTGCCTTCCCATTTTGAGCCACCGCAGGCGATGACGATATATTGTTTTCCATTCACTGCATAAACGGAAGGCGTTGCTACGCCCGGAGCGGGTAGGTCCAGTTCAAGAAGGATTTTTCCTGTTCGTTTGTTGATGGCCCTGAATTTTCCGTCAGCAGTGGCGCCAATGAAAACAAGGCCACCAGCTGTAACCACGGGTCCGCCATAGTTTTCGCGGCCGGTTGTTGGAATGCCTTTCGCCTTCAATGATTCAAATTCTCCCAGCGGTATTTTCCATTCATGTTGGCCCGTATTCATGTTGATGGCGGTTAATGAACCCCAGGGTGGCTGGATCGCAGGGAAACCTTCAGGGGTTAAAAATTTGTTGTAACCCGTGAACCCATAACCTTGTTTTTGAGCCACTCCTTCTTTTGTGTCCGATCCAGTAAATGGTTTCTTCTGTTCATCCTTGATGTCAAGGATGAAAGCAGCAATGGCATTTTTTTCCTCGCTGCTCAAGCTGTTGTTGCCCGGCATCATTCTTCTTCCCGTAGTGATCAGCTGGTTGAATGTCTCCGTTGTATATTTTTTCTCAACACCCATGATGGACGGATAATCGCCACCACCAAGCCTTTCGGGGCCATGACAGCCCATGCAATGCTGGCTGTAGAGTGTTGTGCCAGCTTCAAGTTTTGTTTTTACCGTTTTCTTATCCGGCTTGTTTTCAACCATGTTCAAGACCCAGCTCATTTCATTGGCATTGACATAAAGCAGTTTTGTTGCAGGATCAAAAGCAGGACCGCCCCATTCTGCACCGCCATCGTATCCCGGTAAAACAATGGTTCCCTCAGTTGATGGTGGGTTGAACATTTTTCCTGAACGATAGCCCAGGAATCTTTTTTCGATGTTGCGGTAGCTGGAGTCGCTGACCAACTTGTTCAAATCAGCATGGTTGAAAGCCTGTCTTACAATGGGTTTGGGCAAACGGGGCATGGGCTGGGTAGGCCAAAGTTTTTCGTTTTTGAGTGGACTCATGTAATCAACAGGTACTTCATCCACCGGAAAAAGCGGTTTACCCGTTTCACGATCAAACAGGAATACAAATCCGGTTTTGGTTGTTTGTGCCACTGCATCAATCATTTTGCCATTGTGCTTTACCGTGATCAGGGCAGGAGGTGCTGGAAGGTCCAAGTCCCAGACATCGTGGTGCACTGTCTGGAAATGCCAGATCAGTTTTCCTGTTTCAGCATTGATGGCCAGCAGGCAGTTGCCATAGAGCCCCATCCCCAGCCTGCCACCGCCATAAAAATCGTTGGAAGGATTGCCGGTGGGCGCAAAAAGAATTCCTCTTTTCTCGTCCAGGCTAAAACCCGCCCAGCTGTTGGTGGAGCCCATGTATTTATACGCCGTGCTGTCTTCCCAGGTTTCATGACCGGCTTCGCCGGGATAAGGGATGGTATGAAAAATCCATTTTTGCTGACCTGTTTTCACATCAAAAGCGCGGATATGACCGGGGGTTTCATCACCCACCAGGCCACTCAGGAAAAACAGGTTTTTGTAGACCATCACAGGAGAGGTGGGCGCAACAAATACTTTGGTGGAATCCCTACCCAGCCCTGCGGCAAGGTTGATGCCGCCATTGTTCCCAAAACTGCTGATCAATTTACCAGTTGATGCATTCACTTCCATGGCCACCGGACCAACTGTGTAGATGATGCGTTTGTCTTCACCCTCAGCCCAATACGCCACACCCCGATTCATGTTAACGCTGTTGCGGTGCCAGGTCTTGTTGGCAACAGAATCTGCAGGATTGAATGTCCAAAGTTCTTTTCCAGTACTGGCATTGATCGCAAAGAGTTTTAGCCTGGGCGAAACACCAAACATCACAGAATCGATGATGATGGGATTGCATTCCATGGCACCAAAGCGCTTCTGGTCCTTGTTTTCAGTATGATAGATCCAGGCAATTTCAAGGTTTTGGATGTTGTTGGTATCAATTTGTTTGATGGAGGAGTAATGCAGGTTTTCCTTGCCGCCACCCGTAACCCGCCAATCTGTATAGGTTTTATGCAAGCCCGATGAAATGCAACCGAGCATTGCTGTGCAAATAAGCAAGGCAACAGAAAAATAGTATTTGATTGTACTCATCAGACAAGCGCTTGTTAAAACCAAAAATAGAGATTATTGGGAGATGGCAAACGCGTAACTTTATAAGGATCAAATCAGCCCTTTATGAAATTGGCTTTCAGTATTGGCTTCATCGCATTGGTTTCATTTTCTATCATAGAAGATCAGCCGCTTGCCCTGAAAAACATCAAATCAAATTTTGTAAAAACGCAGAAGGATTTATATGTTTCAAAATATGAAGTTTCCAATCTGGACTATCGCAACTTCCTCGCTGATTTGTTGAGCAACAAAAAAACTGGCATATACAACCATTGCTTTCCTGACACGCTGGTCTGGAAAGCCAATCCACAAATCGCCTCCCCACTTGTTCAATTTTATTTTCGCCATACCAGCTATGATCAATATCCAGTTGTTGGTGTGAGCTACGAAGCTGCCCTTCAATATTGCCAATGGCTGACTGAAAAATACCATGAGTATCCAAACCGCAAGCATAAAAAAGTGGTGTTCAAATTGCCCAGTAAAGAGGAATGGATTTTTGCCGCGAACAAAGGAGATACTTCAAAAATGTATACCTGGGGAACTGGTTTTGTTCAAAACAATCGCAAACAGTATTTGTGCAATTTCAAGCATACCAATTTTGTTTTTGATTCATCGAGCAACAGGTACAATGAAATCAACGCTGATCAGCAGACCTATATTCTTTCCCCCATCCAATCTTTTTATCCCAACTCATTTGGCTTGTACAACATGTGTGGAAATGTAGCAGAGATGATTGAAGAAAACGGCATCGCCAAGGGCGGAAGCTTTCAGGACCCTGCCTATCAGGTTCGCATCTCCAGCGAAAAATCCTATACCAAGGCCCAGGCTGATATTGGGTTTCGGGTGGTGATGAAGGTGTTGGAGGATTGAGAAAACGGCAGAAAATTTTGATAACTTTCAATAGTAAATCATGGAAAATAAAAGACGCTTGTTTTTAAAAAACACATCCATTGCTGCCGCTTCAGCATTGCTTATGCCTTCATACCTGAATGCAGTCCCAGTAAATGCAAAAAAAATTCGCATTCTCATTTGGGATGAAAGATCCGATGCAGAAAAGGAAGCCTATGATAATTTTCTGGGAAACTGTATCGCAGAACAATTGAAAAAGAATCCGGCATTTACAGTTGTTTCTTCAGGATTAAATGAAGCTGAGCAAGGAATTTCAGAAAGTTTACTCAACGAAACAGACGTGTTGATCTGGTGGGGTCATGTTAAGCAAGCAGAGATATCTCCTCAAAAAGGAAAGGATATTGTTGAAAGAATCAAGGCCGGAAAATTGTCGTTCATTGCCCTACATTCAGCACATTGGGCAACGCCGTTTGTTCAGGCGATGAATGAAATCACCAAGATCAGGATAATGGCAGACGGAACCTTTAAAGAGGAAGATCTCAAATTTATATCTCCAACAAAACAGTATACCATCCCAAAATACGATTCAAGAATCACGCCATATATGGTTGAGAGGAGGTTTCCTGATGGACATAAAACAGCAGAGGTTCATCTGCCCATTTGTTGTTTTCCATCCGTTAGAAATGATGGGAAACCAAGCAATGTAAATGTTTTGCAGCCCAACCATCCCATCATGAAAGGCTTACCAAAGAATTTCATGATTCCACAGACTGAAATGTACAATGAACCTTTTCATGTGCCTGCACCAGATCAGGTGCTGTTTGAAGAAACCTGGGAAAAAGGCGAATGGTTCAGGTCGGGGATGCTCTGGAACCTTGGAAAAGGAAAGGTTTTTTACTTCAGGCCAGGACATGAAACATTTCCAGTGTTTAAGGAGGAAAAAGTCATGCAGATATTGTCAAATGCAGCGACGTGGATGGCTTCGGCCACCAAACGATAGTTGGTTGATCAAATAAGTTTGTTAAGCAAAAATCCATTCGATGTAGTCCCAATTGCAGAAAGAACTCATGGATCAATCATTGGATTTTTCGACCAAACCAATTCGTCTAAACCAAGAGATATAATTTTCAATTTGGGAGGAAAGAAAATATGGAAGGTTGAGTAATTTGTATTTTTTCCCATTTGGGGTAACTGCCTCAGTTATCATTACTTCACCAGCATACAATCGAATGGCCATATCATGAGGAGCGATGTCCATGAAACTATGCAAGGATTTTAAGGTTCCTTCCTTGCCCGACTTAACCTCGATTGGAATGATCAGCCCTTCGTAAGGATATATATAATCCACTTCGGCAGTAGACCCCTTGTTTTCTCTTACCCAAAACTGCAAAGCACTCAGTGCATTGAATTGTGGTGCCAGTAATTCCTGGCCTGTAAGATGCTCTATCATTGTTCCCTGATAAATGCTGTTCAAATCTTTTGTGCCTATGATATCTCTTTGCAAGCCAACATAATAGTTTAATAATCCTGTGTCTAAAATCTGAAGGCGTGGAGACTTTTTTAAGTCAGGAACTATCGGTAGCGTGGCTGTAGTATTAGGGTAATTCAGTTGCAGTAACAATGCCTTTTCCAACGTTCGCAATGCTTCCCCCATTTCACGAGACTTGTATGCCGAATTTCCAAAACCTTCAAATTTTATTCTCTTACCAGCCTGAGAAAATGACGCTTGAATACAATGACGAATGTGTTGTATTTGCGCATTGCTTGATGCATACTTTTCTACATCTTGTAAATAGCCATTGATCAGTGCATCATAGATGGGAGCCAATGCAACAAGGTCCTTATGGGTTGCATAATGTTCCACCACTTCAGGCATCCCCCCAATCAAAGCATACTTGTGAAATAATCCTAGGAGTTTTGAATGTGCAAATTTTGAAAGTGGTATTTGGGTCAATTCCTTCAGGGCAGCTGTTTCTCCTATGGCAGAGAGAAATTCTGGAAACGAAACAGGTCTGATTACTTTGTATTCAACCCGGCCAATTGGAAAACTGATGTTCTTGTCAAACAATGTCTCCAACATACTTCCTGCGGCGATAACTGAAATTTCAGGGACAGACTCGAAAAAATAGCGGAGTATGTTTAATGCCTTGGGTACTTCCTGGATTTCGTCGATGAAGATCAGCGTTTTGCTTTTTTGGGATAATGTCTTGTTTTTTAAAAAGAACAGGGCACTTACCAAATTTTCAATGGACGTGAATTCCTCGAATGGCTCTTTATCTTCATTAAGCTCCAGGTTCAAATAGATATACTGTGCATAATGCTTGGCAAATTCATTTACCAATGTTGTTTTTCCAACCTGCCTGGCACCCCTTATGACGAGGGGCTTCCGGTTGTCTTTGATGGCCCATTTTTCCAGTTCATGTAACAACTGACGTTTAAACATGTAACAAAGTTAGGGTAGATTTTAATTATATATGTCATAAAGTTGGGGTAAAATGACAATTAAGATGTATTAAAAATGGGGTAATTTAAGCAAAACGCTTTCTTTAACCAAGGTAATTTTATTTAAAACGAGAAAATACAAGGCAATGATGATGGCAAAAAAGATAAAATACAAGGCAATCTTTGCTTTTCAGGAAAAATCTGCCTGCCCCAATTGGTGAATCATCCAATTCCCTGCAAGCTTCGGAAGTAAAACACGTCCAAACACGGAAGTTGAGCTGTATTTTGAACAGAAAATTGGTGAACTGGGTGTTTAAGAACTAAACTCTCCAGTTTTTGTTGTTTACTTCTACAATTGAGTTTGTCAGCCTTCTCGTCTGACAACTGCAGTTACTTCATCACCCCATCAAATCAGTCATCAGATGCAACTGGGCTTTGCCACCGATTATCAAACCATTCTTGAACGTATAGATGCCATCGACCCGCTGAAGTATGGCAAAACAAGGAATTTTGTGGATGGCGATGTCAGTTATCTGTCTCCTTATATTTCAAGGGGTGTGATCAGCACCAAACAAGTGCTTGATCATGTCATGTCGAAAGGCTATACCATCAACCAAATTGAATCTTTTGTCAAAGAATTGTGCTGGAGGGATTATTTTCAACGGGTGGGGCAGGTGAAAAACCTGAATGAAGACATCAAGCATCCGCAGGAGCCAGTCAGCAACCATGCAATTTCTTCCGCCATCCTCGAGGCCATTACGGGTATCGAAGCGATTGATACTGCCATCCGCCAGCTCTATGCCACAGGTTACATGCACAACCACTGCAGGATGTACACAGCATCGGTGGCTTGCAACATCGCACACTCGCATTGGCTGCACCCAGCCCGGTGGATGTACTATCACCTGCTGGATGGAGATTGGGCCAGCAATGCCTGCAGTTGGCAATGGGTTGCGGGTGCCAACAGCTCGAAAAAATATTATGCCAACCAGGAGAATATCAACAAATATGCGCATACAAATCAGTTGAATACTTTCCTGGACAAAGCTTATGAGCAGTTTGAAACAACAGATTGCCCACAGCATTTGAAGGACACGCAAACTGTATCCCTGCAAACAATCCTGCCCGATGCTGCTCCGCTGCAGATTGACCAGCAGCGCCCAACATTTGTGTACAATTATTATAACCTGGATCCGCTTTGGCATGCAAATGAATCGTGTAACCGCATCTTGTTGCTGGATCCCGAATTTTTCAACAACTATCCTGTGAGTAATCACTGCATGGAATTCATGCTGGCCCTGAGCAAGAACATCCCCAGCATGCAGGTTTATGTCGGATCTTTTGATCAGCTATGTCATCAGCACAACATCAAAGAAATCTATTACAAAGAGCATCCTTTGAACATTGGATACAAGGGGCAGGAAGATCCCAGAGACTGGATATCAGACAAGGTTACCGGTTACCACCCATCATTTTTTGCTTACTGGAAAAGAATGGAAAAACCCTTGTACGCCCAATACCGCAAGTAAATGGACAAAGCGGAAAAACAAGACATTGCCATCGTTTGGTTCAAGCGTGATTTGCGGCTCACGGACCACGAGCCGCTTACCTTGGCACAAGCGAATGGATTACCCATTTTGCTGGTCTATTGTTTTGAGCCATCGGTAATGAACTATGATGACAGTGATACGCGTCATTGGCGTTTTGTCTACCAATCCTTGCAAGACATGCAATCCAAACTGGATGGCATCCATGCGCGCATCCATATTTTTCACCAAGAGGTGGTTCCTGTTTTTCAAGCATTGAATCAAGAGTATACAATCAAGGCGATTTTTTCTCACCAGGAAATTGGGAATAAAATTACCTACGACAGGGATCTTGCTGTGAAGGAATATTGCTCCATCAACAATATTGTCTGGAAAGAATCCCGTCACAATGGTGTTGTCAGAAAACTGAAGTCCAGAAAAGAATGGCAACAGCGCTGGAAAGAGACCATGCTGCAGGCAGCACAACCATTAGACTTACAAAACCTAAAGACCATTTTGTTGGATGATGCAATCTATGATAATATCAAGGGGCCTGAGCTTGATCCTGCCATCCGAACACCGCATCCCTCTTTCCAACACGGTGGTGAAACCTTTGCCTGGAAATACCTGAAGAGTTTTTTATCGGAACGTTATGTCAACTATTCAAAATACATTTCCAAGCCGGCATTGAGCCGGAAAGGATGCAGCAGGATTTCGCCTTACCTCAGTTATGGCAACATCAGCATGCGTATGGTCTTTCAGCATACTGCTCAGCACTATGCGCTGGCCAGCAACAAAAGGGCGCTTTCAAATTTTATTTCGCGCTTGCATTGGCATTGTCATTTCATGCAAAAATTTGAAGATGAATGCCGCATGGAATTTTACAACATCAACTCCGCTTACGATACCATTGTAAAACCCAGGAACGAAGACTATATCAAGGCCTGGCAGGAAGGCAAAACCGGAGTGCCGATTGTGGATGCCTGCATGCGTTGTTTGGTAGAAACAGGCTATATCAATTTCAGGATGAGGGCCATGGTGGTTTCTTTTTTTGTCTTCAATCTCTGGCAAGACTGGCGCGACCTTCATTTTTTGGCGAGACAGTTTTTGGATTACGAACCTGGCATCCACTATCCTCAATTGCAAATGCAGTCTGGTGTTACAGGCATCAATACCATTCGGATCTATAACCCCCTCAAAAATTCAGAAGATCATGATTCGGAGGGTGTATTCATCAAGCAATGGATGCCCGAATTAAAAAATGTTCCTGCAGCGCTGATACACGAGCCCTGGAAAATGAGTGCAATGGAACAGGATTTTTATCAGGTGATTATTGGCAAGGACTATCCCAACCCCATTGTAGACATTGAGGCCACACGCAAAACAGCCAGTGATCAGGTCTGGGGTTTCAAAAAAACAACTGCCGTTAAAACAGAAGGCAGCAGGATTTTAAGCAAGCACGTCAATACTTCAGGCAGAAGGACTTCAACCCGAAAAACAAAATAACCATCCACCGGAAACTATTTGTATTCCTATCTGTTGCATAAACAACAATTCAATCGAACATGAGGATAGGCATTCTTTTTCCGCATCAACTTTTTGAGCAAAATCCCCTCCTCGAAAAATGTGATACCATTTACCTTGTTGAAGAATGGCTTTATTTCAAACAATATAATTTTCATCAACAGAAAATTCTGTTTCATCGCGCCAGCATGAAGGCCTATCAAAGCCACCTTGCTTCTCTCAATATACATGTTGAGTACATCGATGCTTTCAATGATTTGTCTGATATAAGGAAACTGGTTGCCCATATCAAATCAACTGGCATTGATTCATTTGAGTACATTGATACAACAGATCAATGGCTTGAAAAGCGCATTAAACAATCCTGCGATAAGCACGGTTTAAATGCCCATAAAAATGCTTCTCCGCTTTTTTTGATGACTGCTGAAGAAAATGCACAATATTTTTCCGGCAGGAAAAGAATGTTCCAGACTGATTTTTACAAATACCAGCGCCAGCAAAGAAATATTTTGATGGATACGGATAAAATCCCTACTGGTGGGAAGTGGACATTTGATGACGAAAACCGTTTGAAATATCCCAAAGGAAAAACGCCTCCAAAACTACAATTCCTGGAATCGGATGAATTGTACGAAGAGGCTGTTCAATATGTGAGACAATATTTTCCAAACAATTATGGAAGCATCAATACTCAATTCATTTATCCAACCAATTTTGCAGACAGCAAACAATGGCTGAAGGAATTTTTCGCCAAGCGGTTTGCTGAATTTGGGGCCTATGAGGATGCCATTGTTGCAAAAGAAATATTTCTTCACCATGGGGTGTTGACGCCCATGCTCAATGTTGGTTTGTTGACCCCTGCATATGTCATTGACCAGGCTTTGACCTATGCAAGCGCAAATGATATTCCCATCAATTCTTTGGAGGGATTCATCCGTCAGATCCTTGGTTGGAGAGAGTTCATTCGTGCTGTATATGAACTCAAGGGCAACGTAGAAAGGACCCGCAACTACTGGGGTTTTACCCGAAAAATTCCTGCTTCGTTTTGGAAGGGCACTACTGGTATTGAGCCCATCGACATCACCATTAAAAAGATTTTGGAGACAGGCTATTGTCATCACATTGAAAGACTGATGGTGCTCGGTAATTTTATGTTGCTCTGCGAATTTGATCCTAACGAGGTCTATCGCTGGTTCATGGAAATGTTCATTGATGCATATGACTGGGTGATGGTACCCAACGTGTATGGTATGAGCCAGTTTGCCGATGGCGGTTTGATGTCAACAAAACCCTATATCAGTGGCAGCAATTACCTCATGAAAATGAGTGACTATCCCAAGGGTGAATGGCAGGCTGTTTGGGATGCATTGTTTTGGCGTTTTATGCATGTTCACCGTGATTTCTTTTTACAGAATCCAAGGCTGGGCATGCTTGTCAAAACCTTTGACAAAATGCCGGAGCAAAAAAGGCAATTGCATTTGGACAATGCAGATCGGTATTTGGCTTCGTTGGAATCCCAATAAAGAAAGCCTCTCTACAATGGCAAGGATGGCAACTGCAATCCAATAATTCATTAGCTTTAATGGGTTAAAACTTTGCCATGAAAAAAATGCATTCCTATTTTCTTGCAGCTTGTTTTTCGCTTTGTTTTTTTCAAACAAGTGCCCAGCAAATTGCTTCCTTCTCTGTTAAGCTCGATAAGACAACCAATCTTGTTGATGTGCCAGTAAGCATCAACCTTGATGAACTCAGCTATGTTGCAGACTCTGCACTGGCTTTGTTTGAGGTGCAAGGACAAAGACAAGTTCCCATTGCTTTTCAGATAAAGCATGAAGGGCAAAGAAGCATGCATTGGTTGGTCAATCCCAAGGGCAAAACGGAGTTTACCTATGTGTTGGGGCTTGCTGCTTCATCCAATTTCAATCCCATCAAAGCAATAAAAAGCCCGACAGATATCACCTTCAATGCGAACAACAAGAACCTCTTGCGCTACAATGATGCAACGGTGTATCCCCCTGCAAAAATTGATACTGTTTTCAAACGAAGTGGTTTTATCCATCCGCTCTGGACACCGCATGGGCAGGAGCTGACGAGGATTCAGGCTCCGGATCATTACCATCATTATGGCATCTGGAATCCCTGGACGCATGTGGCATTTGAAAAGGACACGGTTGATTTTTGGAACCTCAACGCCAAAAAGGGGACCGTTCGTTTTGCGAAACTGGTTTCCAAAACGGAAGGCCCAGTGTTTTCAGAAATTCAGGCCCTGCATGAGCATGTTGTTTTCAAGAAAGGTGGCGGTGAAAAAGTTGCGCTTAATGAATTGCAAACCATCAGGGTCTATCAACCCGAGAAAGACCAGGATTATTATATTGTTGACATCACCTCTCAAATGAATTGTGCCACTGAAAGTCCGTTTAATATTCTTGAATACCGCTATGCCGGCATGGGCTGGAGAACCACTGAATTCTGGAACAATACCAATTGTGAAGTACTGACGTCTGAGGGCAAAACCAGAAAAGATACCGACGGCAGCAGGGCCAAATGGTGCATCGTTCAGGGTGAATTGCCTGGGAACGATAACGGTGGTGTGGCATTTCTTGCTTACCCCACCAACTATAATTTTCCTGAGCCTATGCGCATCTGGACCTTGAATACCAATGGCAGGGGGGATATGTTTTTCAGTTTTGCTCCTACAAAAGACAGGAACTGGTTGCTGGAGCCCGGCAAAACCTATGTCTTGAAATACAGGCTGGTGGTCTTCAATGGTAAGTTTGACCAGGCCAAGGCCGAGAGTGCCTGGCAGGGATTCGCCCATCCTCCTGCAATAGCCCTCAATAAAAATCAAAACAATCATCGCGCAAGCGAAAAAAGCAAGTAAATTACAGCAACAGCACCTATTCATTATTGCCCAACCAAAACAATCGCATTGCCATGAAAAAATTAGATAAAGCGCAAAGCCGTAGAAACTTCCTCAACACTTCCGCCAAGCTGGCCACGGGATCCCTGTTTTTTAGTGGGATGCCCACCATTGTTCCTGCCAGCGTATTTGGAAAAAACGCGCCGAGCAACATGATCAATGTTGCATCGATCGGATGTGGAAGGATTTCTACTTCGCATGACATGACAGGGATTTCCCGCTATGCCGGCGCTCGCATCATGGCTGTCTGCGATGTAGACAGGTTGCGCGCTGATGCTGGTGTTGCTGCAGTGAAAAATAATTATATAAGGTCCTCAGCTTTCAACGGAGGATTGAAGGGAGATTGGGACATCAAGGTGTATTACGATTACAAGGAGATGTTGAAGAACAAGGATATTGATGCCGTGCACATCAGTTTGCCGGATCACCAGCATGCAATTGTGGGTGTGCATGCGGTCAATGCGGGAAAAGATGTTTACCTGCAGAAGCCGGCATCATTGACCATCGAGGAAGGAAGGATATTGGCCAATGCTGTCAAGAAAACCGGCAGGATCCTGCAAATGGGAAGCCAGCAGCGCTCTGTCAGCCCATGGCCACAGTTCAAGAAAGCCTGTGAGTTGGTGCGCAACGGCAGGATCGGTCAATTGGTTAGTGTTGAAGTGGGTCTTCCTGGCGATCCTGGCGGTGGAAACAAGGCCATCATGCCCGTTCCCGCCACGCTTGATTATGATGCTTGGTTGGGTGCAACACCTGAAGTATACTACACGCAAGACCGCGTGCATGGTCAGGATGCCAGCCCCAGGGGCATAGGCAACAGGCCAGGCTGGTTGCGTTGCGAGCAATTTGGTGCAGGAATGATTACAGGATGGGGCGCCCATCATATCGATATTGCCCATTGGGGAATGGGAATGGAGTACAGCGGACCCATCGAGGTCTGGGGAAATGGCAGTTTCCCAACCGATGACCCCAATTACAGCGGGCTTTGGGACGTGCATGGCATTTTCAAAACTGAAGCACTCTATGAAAATGGCGTGCGCATGACCGTTTCCAACGAGCTTCCCAATGGTGTCAAGTTCATTGGAACTGAAGGATGGATTTGGGTGACAAGGGGCAATTACAGGGTTACCGATTCTGATCCCGTTGCCGATGGATCTGGCGTGAAACCCATTGATGCCAGCAATCCCAAGCTCCTGCAGTCTGTTATCGGTGCCAACGAAACCAAATTATATGACAGTCCTGATCAGCATGCCAACTGGCTGGACTGTATCAAATCCAGGAAAGAGCCTGTTGCGCCCATTGAAGTGGGGCATCGCTCTTGCAGCACCTGTTTATTGCACCAGATTGCCATGAAAGTGAAGCGCAAAATTTATTGGGATCCGAAGACTGAAAAATTCAAGAAAGAAGACAAGGAAGCAACTGCGATGTTGTCTCGCCCGAGAAGGAAGAAATATGATTTTTAGGGATAGATGTTTACGCTGAGGGCTATTTAAACGAGAATTTCAGCACTGATATCATGGGGAGGCTTCATGATAGTATCATTTGATATTATCAATGTTATGTGCTTTCGGTATCTGAGCCTCGCCCAGGAATTATCATTTTTTTGTAAAAAATCCGAACATTTCCGCTTTTATAAAGTTACCAAGGACGATATGTTGTAATTTTATCAACAATCGTTTATAAATCAATTAAATATGGAAAATAACACAGCAGCACAACCTTCAGGAAAGTGTCCGTTTTCTGGTGCATCCCTTCAGCAAACCGCTGGTGGTGGCACAAGGAACCAGGATTGGTGGCCCAATCAGTTGAGATTGAACATCCTTCGTCAGCATTCTACCCTCTCAAACCCGATGGGAGAGTCGTTTGATTACGCAAAAGCGTTTGCATCGCTGGATTTGCCTACATTGAAAAAAGATATTATCGATGTATTGACCACCTCACAAGACTGGTGGCCTGCTGATTATGGCCATTATGGTCCGTTCATCATCAGGATGGCCTGGCACAGTGCAGGTACCTACCGTACCACCGATGGTCGTGGCGGCGGCGGAAGGGGAATGCAGCGTTTTGCACCACTCAACAGCTGGCCTGACAATACCAACCTGGACAAGGCGCGTTTGTTGCTTTGGCCGGTGAAAAAGAAATACGGACAGAAACTGTCATGGGCTGACCTCATGATCCTGGCGGGCAACTGTGCGCTGGAGTCAATGGGCTTCAACACCTTTGGTTTTGCTGGTGGTCGTGAAGATGTTTGGGAGCCGGATGAGGATGTGTATTGGGGCGCTGAAAGGGAATGGCTTGGTGACAAGCGCTACACCGGAGACCGTGACCTCGAGAATCCTTTGGCTGCCGTGCAAATGGGATTGATCTATGTGAATCCGGAAGGACCTAACGGAAATCCTGATCCAATTGCTTCTGCCCGTGACATCCGTGAAACCTTCGCCCGTATGGCGATGAACGATGAGGAAACCGTTGCATTGATTGCAGGTGGCCACACATTCGGTAAAACCCATGGTGCTGCTGATCCAGGCAAATATGTAGGAAAAGAGCCCGCAGGCGCTGGCATCGAAGAGCAAGGCCTTGGATGGAAAAATACCCTTGGTAGCGGAAATGGCGTAAACACCATTACCAGCGGTCTTGAGGGTGCTTGGACTACTACACCAACACAATGGAGCAATAATTATTTCGAGAACCTTTTTGGCTTTGACTGGGAATTGACCAAGAGCCCTGCTGGTGCCCACCAATGGAAACCCAAGGCTGGTGCTGGTGCCGACACCGTTCCGGATGCACATGATCCTGCAAAGCGTCATGCCCCAACCATGCTGACTACAGATATCGCGTTGAAGGCAGATCCAGCATACGAAAAGGTTTCAAGGCGTTTTTATGAAAACCCTGACCAGTTTGCTGATGCCTTTGCCCGCGCATGGTTCAAGCTGACCCACCGCGACATGGGACCACGCTCACGCTATGTGGGTTCTGAAGTTCCAGCCGAAGTGTTGATCTGGCAAGATCCTCTTCCAGCCGCCAATTATGGCATGATTGATGATGCAGATGTTGCAGCACTGAAGGACAAGGTATTGGCATCAGGATTGACTGTTTCTGAACTCGTATCAACTGCCTGGGCTTCCGCTTCCACCTATCGTGGATCAGACAAACGCGGTGGTGCCAATGGTGCACGTGTTCGCCTTGCCCCGCAGAAATATTGGGCAGTAAACAACCCTTCACAATTGTCCAAAGTATTGGATGTGTTGGAATCTATCCAAAATGAATTCAACGCAGCCCAAACAACTGGCAAGCAGGTTTCTCTGGCCGACTTGATTGTATTGGCTGGTGGTGCCGCTATTGAAAAGGCAGCAAAAGACGCAGGCCACGATGTTGAAGTGCCTTTCTTGCACGGACGCACCGACGCCTCACAAGAACAAACCGATGTCGAATCTTTCGCAGTGCTCGAGCCAGCTGCAGATGGTTTCCGCAACTATAAAAATCTGCGCTACAAGGCATCTGCTGAAGAGATGTTGATCGACAAGGCACAGTTGATGACACTTACTGCACCTGAGTTGACCGTATTGATTGGTGGGATGAGGGTATTGGATACCAATTTCGACCATTCACAACATGGTGTTTTCACCAAGCGTCCCGGACAGCTCACCAATGATTTCTTCACCAACCTGATTGATTTCGATACTACCTGGAAGGCCTCATCCGCATCTAACGAAGCATTCGAAGGACGTGATCGTTCAACAGGAGAACTCAAGTGGACCGCTTCACGTGCAGACCTTATTTTTGGTTCAAACTCTGAACTGCGTGCCCTCGCTGAGGTGTATGCATGCGAAGATGCTGAGCAGAAATTTGTGCATGATTTCGTGGCCGCCTGGACCAAGGTGATGAACCTGGACCGTTTCGACCTCGCATAAAAATAATACTGTTGATATTGCAAAGGTGGTCCAGAAACGGACCACCTTTTTTTTGCCTGATTTTTCTTCACTCAATTCAAATGCTGATTTCGTTGTACAAGGAATTTGATCAAATGGAGGATTGTGATGATACAAGTACATCAGCTTTTCTCTTTCTAAATATTGTTATATTTATAGACACCATTTTATCGCTACAACCATGGCAACCACCTCCCTGCAGCAACACCTCCGTGAAGCGGGCTACGATCTTATCGACGGTCCTGTCCGCAATCAAAAACCCCTGCAGCTATGGCTGAAAGAGGGTTTCAACCAGCCAGAACTTTATTACGCCAATATCCTGCATGCATTCAACAGCAACAAAAAGCTGCGCATCACCAAAGATCCCGGCCTCGACATCAAGGATACAGAGAAGAACGAGTATGCTTTCCAAATTGGAATCACCATGGTGCAGGAATGGATGCAATCCGTCGGCATACCTCCCATTGATTTCAGTGCAGCAATCAGCGGCGGTAAAAAACTAAGCATCTCTTATAGAAACGCCATCACAGAAGTGGTGCCAACGGGAAGCCTGACAGACTTTCTCAGCGATGCAGATTTTCTTCACCCTAACCCAGTGTTGCTGCGCAATGCCAATCGCAACAACCTGCTCGTGATAACAGGCTTGGTAACTGCTGAACAACTGGTGGCAGAAATGGAAACAGACAGTAAAATCAACAGCAAGATCATCAATGCACTGAAGAAGTCCGCCAGCAATAAGATCGAGTTTTCTTCCACCAAAAACAATACTTTGAAGATGGTTGCCGGGACTGGCAGATTTCCTGTGGCAGTAAAAGCCAATCGCATTGACTTTGACAAAGGGAAGTTCAATGGCCTGCATCTTGTAACCGATGGTAGGGATTTGTTTTAGCCGTTTGTGTCCAGGACTGGATTACCTGCGGTGATCCAATTGTCCTGCGGGGGGGCTTACTAACAAAAAAGTCCTGGCTCGCTTCGCTCACCCCGGTATTTTTTCTGTCCGCTCCCCGAAGCAAGCTTCGGTCGCGGCCATAAAAAAATCCCGCACTTCGTGCAGGACTTTTTTATTCGTGCCCAGGACTGGATTCGAACCAGCACATCCTTGCGAACGCTGCGACCTGAACACAGTGCGTCTACCAATTTCGCCACCTGGGCAGTGGAGGACAAATATACGGCAGAAAGGCAAATAAAATGCTATTTCAGCATGAATTTGACGCTCACATTCATGCTGATCCTGATTTTTTCAAAGTCTATTTGCGGCAACTCTTCTTTGACTTCATTGAGTGTAGACATGCCCCTGATCCGAGTTTGCAAGGCATGTTGCGTTGCGCCATCCCCATCATTGCTGAAATCTGCAATATGCAATGGTGCGCCCACTGAAGCACCAATTGGGCTTGTCAATGCCTTGGCCTTGTCGTAGGCATTTTTCATGGCATTGGTTCTGCAGTTGTTTTTCAGCTTGACCATATCTGAATGCCCCACCCGATCCAGGTTGGCATTGGCAATGCCCAGTTCCTCCAGTTTCATGAATACGCGGGTAGCCAAAACAGCGTCTCCCACCTTTAGGGTGTATGACTTTGTCTTCATCACATCCTTCTGCTTCAGCACATAATACTTGAAATTGCTTTGCATGTCTGAAGTGGTCAGTTCTTTTTCTGTATTGATCCCAAGGGATTTTAGGCCAGCTACCATTTTTCGTTCCTGATCTTCCAAAGAGATCTTGTTTTTAACATCCGCCTCGGCAATCACGATGCTGATATAGATTTCATTGGGAGTAATCAGGGTGTCTGCACTTCCGTATACTTCAATATAAGGGACATCCAAAAAGGTCTTCATTTGGGCTGAAAGACTAAGGGTCAACAAACCCATTAAGGTGCATAAAATCAATTTTTTCATATGGTATTATTTATGGTTTATCATCTTTATGGATGCTCAAATCCGACCTTTCCATAAAGGTATCCCATGCCCAAACTTTTTTCAAATATTAACCATAATTTAGTATTGGGTTAATAGGGGGCTAATACCCGAAATTAACCTTTGCCATTCTAAATATTTTCAAGTTAAAATTAAAAAAATGAGAAATTGCATTTCGCTTCATGCATGTTTTCGACTGCTATCATGCATTGTATTGATGGGAGCTATTTTTCTCTTGGCTACACCACATTCGGTGATGGCATCGGAGAAACTAAGTTACTCAAACGCATTTGACCGTATCATCAAAGGACAGGTGACTGATGCAGGAACCGGCTTACCGCTTTCCGGGGCAAGTCTGGCTGTTAAAGGAACCAAAACCAGTGCACTGACAGATGCGCAAGGAGGCTTTTCTATTTCAGTCCCCGGCGACAATGCTGTTTTGGTTGTATCCTTTGTAGGATACGTTTCACAGGAAATTGTTGTGGGCGACAGATCGTCTGTAAATTTTTCTTTACAATCAGCTTCTGCAGACCTTGCTCAGGTAGTGGTGGTTGGTTATGGAACACAGCGCAAGCGCGATGTAACCGGTGCTGTAAAAAGTGTCGGTGCTGAAGAGTTTAATAAAGGTATCATCAATGCTCCGCAACAATTATTGCAGGGTAAGGTAGCCGGCGTCAATGTAACTTCTGCAAGTGGTGAACCGGGTGCTGCCCAGGGTATCAGCATCAGGGGCCCTGGTGGTGTGCGTACAGGAAGTACGCCGCTCTTTGTGGTTGACGGACTTCCGTTGGACAATTCCAGCACAGGTGGAGGCGATCCATTGAACTTTATCAACCCTGCAGATATTGAAACGATGGACGTCTTGAAAGACGCATCTGCCACTGCCATCTATGGAGCACGTGGTGCAAACGGCGTAATCCTTATCACTACAAAAAAAGGAAAGTCTGGTACATCTGTGATGAATTACAACAGCAGCGTGGGCGTATCGGAACTGACAAGAGCACTCCCTGTTTATAGTGCAGCTGAATTCAGGAAAAAAGTTGTTGAAGTAGGCGGTATCCTTGATGATAAGGGCGGAAATACCGACTGGCAAAAGGAAATTACCAGAACGGCGCTTACACAGAACCACAACCTTACCATGAGTGGTGGTGCTGAAAAGCTTACTTATTTTGCCTCTTTTGGTTTGCAAAACCAGGAGGGTATCATCAAAACCAATGACCTGAAAAGGTATTCAGGGAGGTTTAATGCTACGCAGAAATTCCTGAACGACAGGCTGATTGTAGATGTAAACCTCAGCGCAAACAACACCAAACAACAGCGCCCCAACATCGGTGGAGTCATTGGCGATGCCCTCAGCAACAACCCTACATATTCAGCATATGATGCACAGGGCAATATTGCAGCATTCCAGCTGTTCAATAACCCATTGCTCACATTTAAGCTGGACAAGGATGTAACAACCATCAACAGGGTCATTGGAAGCATTTCACCATCCATTAAAATAATTGACGGCCTTACGTACAAACTCAACCTTGGGGTAGATAATTCTACCGCCACCAGAGATGTTCAGTCTCTAGCCAACGTACTGCCTCAAAGGGATGGAAGGTTTGAAACATACAATACCATCAACAGGAATACCCTGATTGAAAACTACCTGACCTATAACTTTAATATCAAGGACCATAATTTCTCTGCATTGGGTGGACATTCCTACCAGGAGATTTATGTACAAGGCAGGGGATGGAGCATCAACCGCCCTCCTGTTGGTCCGGTTGAGCCATTGTACAATCCAGGCATTGGACAGGAGCTTACATTGGCGAACAACAGGCCCAATGGTTTTGCAGTATTGAATGAATTGCAGTCTTTCTTCTCTCGCGTTAACTATTCCTACAAAGACAAATATCTTGCTACTGCCAATTTCAGGATGGATGGTTCCTCTAAATTTGGGGACAACAACAAATACGGTTATTTCCCATCCTTCTCTCTTGGATGGAGAATCAGTGAAGAAGAATTTATGCAAAGCTCACCCTTCAGCAACCTGAAGCTCCGGGCTGGATGGGGACAAACGGGTAACCAGGAAATTCCTTCCAAAATCACCCAACCACTTTTCACATCAGCCGTTTCTGGTACCACCAGTTATCCGCTTGCTGCAACAGGTCCTTATCCTGCAGGGATTACCTATTCAAGGTTGGCCAATCCTGATATCCAATGGGAGGTGTCTACCCAAACCAATGTGGGCTTGGACTTTGGCTTGCTGAAAGGCGCACTTACAGGATCAATCGATTATTTCAAGAAATTGTCCAACAACATTCTGCTTGAAGTGATTCCAGCAGACCCTGTTCAGCCTGCAGGGACTTTCTGGACCAATGTGAAAGACATGACCATTACCAATTCAGGTCTGGAAATTGATCTTGCTTATAAGAACAAGACCAAATCAGGAATAAAATATACGATTGGTGGTAATGGTGCTTTCCTGAGCAATCTTGTTGAAAATTCTCCTTACTCGGTAATTCAATCCGGTTCTGCATCAGGACCCGGTTTGACCTCTGCCACTGTGAACGGCTATATCAATGGACAGCCTATTGGTACTTTCTTTCTTAGGGAATGGACAGGTCTAGACGCCAATGGCATTAGTACCTTCCGTGACATTGATGGCGATGGCATCAGCGGAGACAAGGACAGGCTTGCATTGGGCACTGCACTTCCTAAAGTAATCTATGCATTCTTTGCAAACTTCTCCTACAAAGGATTTGATTTTGTTGCCAATTTCAATGGTGTTTCAGGAAATAAGATTTACGACAATACAGCAAATGCCTATTTCTATAAATTGCGCTTATCGAAGAGTGTGAACACGACCCCTGAGGCTGTTGGGTCTCCAAAGGAGTCTATCAACAACTCAGCTCCCATCAGTTCGAGGTACCTCAAAGACGGAGCATATTTGCGTTTGAACAATATGGCCCTTGGGTATAATTTTGATACCCGCGGTGGAGCAATGGGCAAATGGATTTCCGGACTTCGACTTTCCGTAACCGGTCAAAATCTTTTTGTGATCACAAAGTACAATGGATACGATCCTGAAGTAAACACCGATAGAACCATCAATGGTGTATCTTCTTATGGGATTGATGGGCTTAGCTATCCCAAGGCCAGGTCAATCATTTTCGGACTAAACTTAACTTTCTAAAATAAACAATATGAAAAATAGAATATTAACCCTGCTCTTTGTTTTGGGCTTGTTGTCCTTGACAGAAAGTTGTACCAAGCTAAAGGAGACTGTTCTTGATGAGTCATCCGTAACTGGTCTCACAGAAAAACAGATTGCAGACGGAACCATTGCTCCGGTCTATGCACAATTGCCCAACATTTTCATCCATACTGGCCTTTTTGCCCTTCAGGAAATCACAACAGACGAGGCCATCCTTCCTTACCGTGGTGGAACTGATTGGGGTGATAATGGGATCTACCTTGATTTGCACAGGCATCAAACCACAAGTAACAATGCTCCGGTAAGAAATACCTGGAACCCGATCACACAAAGCCTCTCTCGTGCCGTTTCTGCGATCAGTTCGTTACAGGGAAGCAAGGATCCTAATGCTGCCAAATATGTTGCAGAAGCCAAAGGCATGTATGCATATTATAACATGCTGGTGCTTGATCTCTGGGGTGTGATTTTTGTTAAAGAGGATCCAGGCGCAACATCCAAGATTGTTCGTGGAGAAGAGGCGGTTGAATACCTGAAAAAGGTATTGCTTGAAGTGGAGCCTTTGCTGGACAACACCACCGGACCGGGTCGTCTTACCAAGGCTGGTGTTTGGGGGCTGCTTGCCAAGCTCCACCTGAATGCTGCTGTTTACCGCGATCGATATGCTGCAAGCTTTACCTTCAAGAATGAGGACATGGATAAGGTGATAGAGTATACCACTAAAATCATCTCATCTGGTCAGTATGCATTGTCTCCTGACTACTGGGCAATATTCAATGACGAAAACAATACCAACAAGGAATTGATTTTTGCAGTTGACCAGCGCGCAGACCTGAATGGTCACAACAGGCTTGCCTATTTTTCCCTTTCAGGTGATCAGTTTCCGCTCCCATCATTTACTGGTGCCAACGGAACCGACGGTCCTGGCATCACACCGGATTTTTACAGAACATGGGTAGATGCTTATGCACCTACAGATCCAGCAGCTGCAGACCCAAGGTTTTATCAAAAGAATATTACGGTTGATCCTGTAACACAAACAGCTTGTTATGATGCTGCTTCTTACAGGGTAGACAGGGGCATCTTGCGTGGTCAGCAGTTCGGATTGATCAGGACTGCGGGTGTTTTTGAAAAATGCCCTGACGGTAAATTCAGGGTAGGCAGGCTTTTCAACAATACGCGCAACAGGCCTACAACGCCAGTACTGCATACTGAAAGAATTGATTTCACTACAGTTGGAAGTGATTATGCAACTGGTTTCCGCGTGTTGAAGTTTGAGTTTGGAAAGAAATCAGTGAGTGGAAGAAACTTTGGTGAAGCAGATATTCCTATTGTTCGTTTGGGTGATGTATACCTCATGCGCGCAGAAGCCAGGCTGCGCAAAGGCGATGCAGCTGCCGCACTGACTGATGTCAATACCGTAAGAACTTCACGCACTGCAACTGGTGTGGGCAGGTCCCTTACCTCAGTGAACCTGGATCAGCTTTTCAGAGAGCGTGGCTTCGAGTTGTACTGGGAGCTTCAAAGAAGAACAGACATGGTTCGTTTTGGAAAGTTTGAATCAGCCTGGACTGAGAAATCCAGCACAGACAGGAACAAGCGCGTTTTCCCGATTCCTCAAACTGCCATCGATGGTGCATCCAACCTTCCTGGTTATTTGAAACAGAATCCCGGCTATTGATTTTCATTTTCAATCGCATTCAAAGGCAGATGGTCATTCCATCTGCCTTTTTTATTTTATCTTGGCGCTGAAATCCTTGAAAGGCATCATCATTAAGCCAAGGAATTGCCCCCGATTTTTAAAAGCATTTCAATCCTCGTCATGAAAAAAATATGTTCAGCCTTTGTTCTTCTGCTTCTGTCCTCAGCCACCATTGCACAAAAAGCGCTTGATGTTATCAGCATAAAGGAAACGGAACGCATTGAGCGTACCCTTTCTGCGGATGATATGCAGGGGAGAAGAACGTTCACACCTGGTATTGAAAAAGCAGCAAACTTCATTGCTGCTGAATTTGAACAGACAGGTTTGAAAAAATGGAACAACGGAAGCTCGTACTTGCAATCGTTTGCCATGATTCGTCCGAAAGTCACTTCTTTCAATATAAAAATCAAGGGCCTTGACGCAGAAAATACCACCATCAACACCGTTCCAAAATCGCTCAAATTCAGCATCAATTCAGTGCAGAAGTCATTAAACATCACTGAGAATTCAGGTTATGAAATCGCAAGCATACCCAGAGGTGCCAACTTTGTAAACGAGTGGAGAAAATATTCATCTTCTTTAAAGAACACCATAGTATTTGTTGACAGTACCCATGAACAAATCTTTGCAAGAGCTACACAAAGGGGAGGACAATTTTATCAAACCCAACCAAACATTGTCTTTGTCATTCAGAACGAAATACCAAGTCGTTTTACAATTGAGGCAACGCAAGAGCTTACAGAAATGCCTCTTGCAAATGTGGTAGGTATCATTCCCGGCAAGTCAAAACCCAATGAATATGTGATTTTTTCCGGACACTATGATCACCTGGGCATCAATACCCGCAACATGGAGAACAACGACTCCATCTACAACGGAGCCAATGATGATGCTGCCGGTACCACTGCCATGATCATGCTCGCAAAATATTTCAGCAAGCTGAAAGACAACGAGCGCACACTGGTCTTTGCCGCCTTCACTGCAGAAGAGATTGGCGGATTTGGGGCAACCTATTTTTCAAAGCAATTTGATCCTGCACAGGTGATGGCCATGTTCAACATTGAAATGATCGGGACCGAGAGCAAGTGGGGAAAGAACAGTGCCTATATCACTGGATTTGAGAAAACAAACATGGGCGAAATTTTACAAAACAACCTGAAAGGAACCGATTTTACCTTCCATCCGGATCCTTATCCAACGCAGCAGTTGTTCTACCGTTCAGACAATGCAACCCTTGCCAGGCTTGGGGTTCCTGCACATACCATCTCCACATCCAAGATGGACAGCGAGCCGAACTACCACAAGGCCTCCGATGAAATAGGAACACTTGATATGCAGAACATGGCTGCCATCATCCGAGCCATCGCCCTGAGTTCAAAAGGCATTGTTTCTGGTAAGGAAACACCAACGCGTGTAGATGTCTCTGCATTGCGGTAATGGCCTTGTTGATATGACCCTTACCGGCCCCGATTGACTTCAATCATGTGCCTCCATGGTTCCATTCATTATATTTGCATGACCACAAACGACCTCAAATGAAATCATTTTTCCGCACGATTCATCTTTACCTCAGCCTTGTTTCGGGCATTTTTATCATGATGGCCTGTTTTACAGGATCCATCCTGGTTTTTGAGCAGGAACTTCAGCATGCCCTTTACCACGACAGGTATTTTGTGGAGAAGCAGTCGGATTTGCAGTTGCCGGTTGCAACAGTGGTAGACGGAATCAAGAAAGCCTATCCGGAAGCCAAAGTAAGCGGGGTGAAGATCTATGCCGATCCCAGCAGGAACCTTGAGATTGCGCTGACGATGCCAGAAAAAGGAGAAAAATCAAGTCCAAAAAAATTGACGGCATTTGCTGACCCATATACCGGTAAAATCATCGAAATCTACAGTTTTTCAGACTCATTTTTCAGTACGGTGGAAGACATGCACAGGCGTTTGCTTGGTACGGATATTGGGAAGTTGATCATGGGTACGAGTACCTTGTTGTTTCTGTTCATCATGATCACAGGGGTTGTTTTGTGGTGGCCCAAAACAAAAGCCATGTTGAAGCAGCACAGTTCCATCAAATGGAAGGCCGGCTGGAAAAGGCTTGCATATGATTTTCACCATGCACTGGGCATCTATACGGTAATATTTCTTTTCATTTTTGCCTTCACTGCATTGGCATGGAGCTTCCAGTGGTTCAATGATGGCATTTACACCTTGACGAACTCATCCAAGGATCCCATCAAGCCCCCAAGTTCAACCATCGTTGATTCCACGGAAAGGGCGGGTATTGATGATGTGCTTGCGGATGCATACACAAGGGTTCCGAATGCGGTATTCTATAACCTTAGCCTTCCAAAAGATTCCTCAGCGGTATTTGGGGTGAATGTGCTTACACGCAATGCTATCCATGAAACGGCCACCGATAACCATTATTACGATCAATATTCCGGACAATACCTCAAGACGGTTTCATTTAGCGACAGGCCCATCGGACAACAAGTCCGCGCCAGTTTCAAACCGGTTCACACCAGCTCCATCTTTGGTCTGCCATCCAAGATCCTTGGATTTCTGGTCTGTCTGTTCGCCACCACTTTCCCCATTACTGGCGTAATCATGTGGCTGAGCAGGATTAAGAAGATTTAAAGGGTGGTTCTAATTCAACCTCCTCAACCCCTTCAACTTCTTCAACCCTCTTAGAGATTCCCCTTCTTCAACTCTCCCACTGCATGATCAACTGCACGTGCAGTCAGGGCCATGTAGGTAACAGACGGGTTTTGATTTGCGGATGAGGCCATGGCAGAACCGTCTGTGATGAAGACATTCTGTACATCATGCATTTGGTTCCACTTGTTGAGCACGGATGTTTTTGGATCATTGCCCATGCGTGCAGTTCCCATTTCATGGATACAGAACCCTGGAGCCGGCATGTTGTCGTATGCTTTGACATTCTTGATGCCAGCGGCTTCCAGCATTTCTACTGCGCTGTTTTTCATGTCTACCCTCATTTTCATTTCGTTCTCCTTGAATTCGCAGTCGATATCAAATGTTGGCAGTCCGTATTTATCTTTTTTATCCCTGTTGAGTGTTGCCTTGTTCTCGTAATAAGGAAGGTGTTCGCCCCAAGAGCCCATTCCCATGGTCCAGTTGCCTGGTTCGGTAACGGTTTCTTTGAGCTCAATGCCGATTTCTCCGGAACTGGCACGGCCCCTTGAGCCGCCACCCTGGTAACCGAATCCACGGACATAGCCGGCAGAGGAGCCGCCATCGAGGTTGCGGAATCGAGGAATGTAAATGCCATTGGGTCTCTTGCCATAGAAGTATTGGTCCTGGAATCCATCAAAATCGCCTGAAGCCCCAACACCGTAGTGGTGGTCCATCAGGTTATGCCCAACCTGTTCGCTGCTGTTGCCAAACCCGTTGGGGAAGGCATCAGAAACGGAGTTCAGGAGGATATGGGTGGTGCCGAGTGTCGATGCGTTGAGGAAGACAATTTTGGCGAAGTATTCTTCTGTTTTCATTGTCTCTGTATCCAAAACGACAACGCCTTTGGCACGTTTGGTTTCCTTGTCGTATATCACTTCAATGGTGATGGCATTGGTGCGCATGGTCAGGTTGCCTGTGGCTGCGGCTGCAGGAAGGGTGGCGGAGTTAGAGCTGAAATAGCCTCCAAAAGGACAACCCTGCTGGCATTTGTTGCGGAACTGGCAAGGGCCACGGGTACCAATCTTGGCGGTATGGTTGGCAGCACGGCCAATGATCATCGGTCTGCCCATTTTGGTTTTCAGGTTTTCCTTGACCATTTTTTCTATGCAGTTCATTTCCATGGGAGGAAGGAAT
>CALPWM020000003.1 GCA_943327275.2 Chitinophaga pinensis | reverse complement strand
TTCATCCCAAGCCTGCTAAACATGCTGATCACAAGGAAGACCATAACCATGGTGGTGTTAGCAAAGAGGTTTCATTGAAACCTACAGGAAGCAACACATCAAACTGGTATTGGAATGAAGGATCAGTAGAGAAGTCTAGCAAAAGTGCACCAAAGCCTTCAACTGAAAAATCAGGGCAAAAGTATAAGTACCAATATTCACAGACCAATGCGCATGGATGTGAAAGTGATCGTTCTAACGTGGATATTCACATTGTTTCAGTTCCCTACTATACTTTCACGCAATCTTACTATGGTAGCAAAAAAGGAAAAGTATGCATCATTACTGAAGTAAAAGATGGTAAGGCAGCAGCAACAACCCCCTACAACAGGCCAATTGATCTTATCAATGCATCTCTTTCTAAATTGACTGGTTACTCATTGAAACTCGGTGAGAAAGGTGGAAAGGATGGATATAAGGGAATGTTTATCATCAGCAGGAATGAAAGCGTTAACCTTAACGGGATGCTTCCGATGTCTGGCAAGTCTGATGCCATCCGCGAAGCTTACGAGTGCAACAGCAACGATAAAAAGAGCAAAGAAAGAGCATTGAAAGTCAACAATGAGTTGCTTGGACAGGTGATTGCACTTGCCTTGAACACTGGCATCCCTGAAGTTGGTGATGATCTTGGAAACTTTGATCTGAGCAAAGCTGGCGATAAGTGTATCATTACCAAGAGAGCCCCAGGTTGTGTTGACAGGAAAGAAGAAAAGTATGATAGGGAAGATGATGACTGTGACGCTGACGACAGAGATGATGACAAGAAGAGGTTCATTTCTTCTAAAGTGCTGAATGGTGTTGCTGGATCAAAATCAATCAATGACCTCGTTAAGTTTGCCGTTGATGTCTTGTTTGACAAGTCTAAACTTCCTGCCAATGTTTCTTACAAGGATATCACCAAAACCTTGAAAGCCGTCAATGAGGCATTTGATCGCGGAAGATTCTTTGTAGCATTTACAGATTGCAAAAAAGGCAAAGATGACGACGATGATGATGATCGCAAGAAAAGAAGTGCTGCCATGACCATGATTGGCGCACAAGAAGAGATGGGTGCGTCTTCCAATGGTGGATCTGTTAACGTCGCGGTAGGAGCATTCCCCAATCCTTATAACGATAAGATCAGCTTCCGTTTGACTGCCAAACAAACTGCCAAATCAAGTCTTGTTATCTATAACATGCTTGGTCAGAAAGTTGCCAATTTGTTTGAAGGTGAAATGCAAGCAAATACAACCACAAACATTGAGTACAATGTGCCTGCTGCACAAAGGAAAAACCTTGTGTTTGTATTCAGAAATGGAACCTACAGCACAACTGGAAAATTGATTAAGGCAAATTAATAGGTTTTCAAAATTAAACTCGAAGGGGGGGCTATCGTAAGATGGCTCCCCTTTTTTTGTTTTGCCCCGAAGGATTACGATCTTGTATGCATCTATAAATGAGTAATGTGAATGAAGCGGAACTCATAAGCGGTTTGAGGCAGGGGGATGAACTTGCTTTTCGGTGGTTGGTGAACAGCCTCAGCCACCGCATACATCATACCGTATTGAACATTCTGCAAGACAGGGATGATGCCGAAGATGTGCTGCAGGAAACCTTTATTCAGATTCATGGGTCGATTGTGTCATTCAAGGGAGACTCAAAACTCTCCACCTGGGTGCAGAAAATCGCCATCAGAAAAGCATTGGAAAAATTGAGGAAAAGGAAAACCAGGCAAAGGCTACACGCCATCATTCCCTGGTGGATGCCCGAAGAAAAGAGAAGTATTGATGTGGTGGAAATGAATCCTGGAATTGCTGCAGAAAACAAGGAGAAAGCGACGGCCTTGTACAGGGCCATCGGCCAACTCCCTGAAAAACAACAATTGGCGTTCACCTTGATCCGGATACAAGGGATGAAATATGAGGAAGCAACAGAAATCATGGGATTAGGGATAAAGGCGATCGAATCTTTGGTAAGCAGGGCAAAAGAAATCCTAAAAAAGAATCTTGAACAATATTACAACCAATAAAAAAAGTGCAATGAACAAGAGTTCAAACAGTTTGCTGGATGACCATCTTCAGTTGTTGGATAATATCCAGGAAGTTGGAACGGATGAGTTTTTTTATACCAGGTTAAAGGCAAGAATGGAAGCCAGAAAAGCAGGTGAGGAATGGGGCTTTGTGGTCAGACCAGCAATGGCGATTGCCGCATTGTCACTTTTGTTGGTATTGAATGGCTTCCTATTTTTTCAATTTTCATCAAAAGAGAAAAGCCAAGCCGAAGGGTATTCAATTCAGCGTTTTGCGTCTGACTACAATCAATCCATCAATTCAATTTATTAAACCGTTGAGATCATGAACAATACGATAAAAAGCAGGGTGCTTACCTGGTGGGTTGTTTTTCTCCTGTTAGCCAACGCAGTAACCATTTTGTTATTTTGGATCAATAGGCCCTCTAAAAGTCAAGTCCAGAAAGGATCTCCCAGGGAGTTTCTGGTCCAAACCCTTGAATTGGATTCAAGTCAGCTGCTTTCTTTTCAGGATTTAATTGAGGCGCATCAGGCATCAGCAAGGTCCTTAAAAAAGGATATCAGGATTGCCAAAGAAAACCTTTTCCAACTGCTTAAGCAACCCGTCATTCCCGAGCCGGAGAAAATGAAAGCAGTAGAGGCCATCACCATAAAAATTCAGGATCTGGAGTTGCTCAATCTGGAACATTTTCAACAATTGAGGGCACTCTGCAACGACAGGCAAAAAAAGAAATTTGATGGGTTATTGGATCAATTGGCTGGTTTGATGGCTGAATCAAGAGCCCCCCAAGGTGCTCCACCCGGCCCTGTTGATCATCATCTTCCTGCATCAGCAGCGGATAGCAATAGGAAACATCCATCGGCAATTGATCAGCATCGCCCGCCACCTCCCGGAGAGGGACATCCGCCACCACCTGGAGAAGGACATCGCCCACCACCTCCACCCGGTGAAGGTCATCCACCACCACCTAGAGAAGGACATCGCCCACCTCCTCCCGGAGAAGGACATCGCCCACCACCTCCCGGAGAAGGACATCCTCCGAAACAAGGTGAGGGCCATCCTCCCCATGGTGGAAAACGCCCTTTGCCTCCCCCCGATCAACAATAAATTTTTAAAATCGCAAACATGAATACGAAAAACAATTTTTTCACTTTATTGGCACTCATCATTCTTGGTTTCGCCTGCAAGAAGGCCGCAATTTCAACTCCTTCAACCCCCTCAACCCCTTCAACATCATCTGCGGTCCCCGATGTTTACAAGAAGATATACGGCGCCACCAGCATCACCGCTGATGGAACTTTCGTTACCATCAAAAGCACTGGCACACCAGACCATAAGAGTGCTTATTATGCAACAACAAATCCACTCTATGAAGCATTTTCAGGGGCCACTTTTGGAGGGAAAATATTTGTGAAGAATCCCAATTCCATCAATACACTTTCCTATACCTTCAAAATCCCCATCAATCCTGCTGAAGCAAGCATTAAGAAGCCAACTCCCTTGGGGCCAATAGGTGTAACTGTAAATGGCGTGCCATTCTTCAACCAGTATGCTGGCCCCAATCAACCATTGACTGGAGAAATGGCGAGCTTTGACCAAAGCTGGGGCCATCCAGCTCCTGGCGGCATGTACCATTATCATGTTGAGCCACTTTACCTGACCCAAACTAAGTTGAACAAGTCATCCTTGTTGGGTTTTCTGTTGGATGGCTTTCCGGTATATGGTCCAGAAGAGAATGGTGCGAAAGTGAGCAACACAAGCCTGGACGCCTACCACGGGCACAAGCATGCCACAGCAGATTATCCTGCTGGCATTTATCACTATCATATCACGGATGCAGATCCTTATATCAATGGAAATGGTTTCTTTGGAACAGCTGGTACGGTTTCGAATTAGTTGGTTTGCGCTTTGCCTGATTTTTTTGATGGGATGCAAGATGCAACCCAAGGGTATTGCGCAGTATGAATTTTATCCCGGTACTGCTGATACCCTTGCTGTTAGATCTTTTTACAATGGCATGGAACATGGCGAGTTCAGAAGGTTTCATGAGAATGGTGTTTTGATGGAGCAGCGCTATTATGTGCAGGGCGTCAAAACCGGCCCATTGAAAAGGTATTGGAGCAATGGAAAAATACAAGCGCAGTATTTTTTCGCCAATGGAGAATACCAGGGCACTTGCAGAGAGTGGAATCCAGAAGGAAAGCTAGTTCGTGAAATGAATTACGAAAGGGGGTATGAATCGGGTGCGCAAAAACAATGGTACGACGATGGCAGCATCCGTTCCAATTACATCATCCGCAATGGCAGGCGTTACGGTCTGCTCGGAACAAAAAACTGTATCAATGTATCGGATAGTGTTGGCATCAATTAGTTTGTTTTTTCTGATGGCGGCTTGCAGGCAACAGCCTTCAGTAAAGGCTTTGCCCTATTATAATACACCAGATTTTAGTCCGATTTTTTTGAATGGTGCAGCATCAGTTGAAAAAATAATCACCCATACCATTGGTAGATTTGATTTGAAAAACCAGAATGGTCATGCATTTTCTGAGAAAGATGTAGAAGGCAAAATCCATGTGGCCAATTTCTTTTTTACCGGTTGTGGGAGTATCTGTCCTGGAATGATGAATAAGATTGCCAAACTCAACCATGCATATGAAAAGGATTCTGCGGTAGTATTTCTTTCTTTTTCTGTCACTCCCTGGCGCGATAGTGTTTCAAGGTTGAGGGAATACGCCAACACGAACAAGATCAATGCTCCCAATTGGCATTTACTAACCGGCCCCAAATCGGATATCTATACCCTTGCCCGCAGGTCTTATTTTGCAGAAGAGGCATTGGGTTTTACCAAAGACAGCACAGATTTTTTGCATACCGAACATGTATTGCTTGTAGATAAAACCGGAAGGATCAGGGGTATTTACAATGGTACGCTCGATCTGGACATGGAGCAGCTTGAGAGGGATATCAGGCTGTTGAAAGCAGAGGATACAGATTGAGCAATTTAGCCCATATAATTCCAAAAGACTAGACCTCTCGAAATACAATTTCCGTCATTGTTTTAGGAATATTGTCAGCGCACAAAAACCACCTCTTCAAAAGGCAGTCTTTTTCTTTCTCCGTGGATGCCTTTTTCAGTGCCTTTGCCTATGGATACAATCATGTTGACTTCAGCGCCGGCAGGAAGCCCCATCAATTTTTTTACACGCTTTGAATCAAAACCTTCCATTGGGCAGGTATCGTATCCGTGGGCAGAGATGGCCAGCATGAAGGTTTGCGCTGCAAGTGCACAGGATTTGTGAACAATCACTTTTTGATCACGGCTGCCCGAGATGCGTGCGAAAGGATTGTTGAATCCTTTGATGAAGCAAACAACTTTTCTGATCAATGTCATGAAACCAAACCAGTCTTGGGCATACACCACGGGCATGAGCTTTCCATAATAATCCAACCCTCGTTGTTGTCTTTTGGTGGGTGCATTGTCGACAATCGTTGCCTTGAAATTGTTGTAATTCCATTTGGCATGGGCCTTCCAGTGGTCTTGCCTAGTAACGAAGACCATCAGGTGTTTGGCTGTCTTTGCCGCTGATTGTCCCAAACAAAGTGGCGTGAATTTTTCCCTCAATTCCTCAGATTTGATCCAATAGAATTCCCACAATTGCATGTTGCTGCTGTTGGGGGATAAAATGGCCAGCTCCAGGCTTTTCTTGATGACTTCATCAGGCACTTCCACTGCTGGGTCATAACTGCGGTTGGATCTTCTGCTGTTGACAATGGCTTCAAATGCTTCTTGGTACACGGGAATGATTTAGATGGCAAAGGTAATGCGCATTTCTTGATTCATTTTTACAATAAAATACACACTGAAAATCAATCCATCAGAATGTAGAATGCAATAAATTGCGCGCATTAAAATTTCTCAATGATGTTCTGCTTCCAAAACCTGTTAAAAAGACTGCTCAGTATTCCCTTGTTGATCATCTTCATTTTTTCATCGGCCACTGCAAAAGAAAGGGTTTTTGATGTATGCGTTTATGGAGAAACGCCTGCAGGCATCACCGCTGCATTACAGGTAGCCAAGATGGGAAAGTCTGTGGTTTTGATTAGCACCAATAAGCATCTTGGGGGGATGGCTACTTCGGGGCTCACTGCAACAGACCTCAACAATTTCCGGATTGCTGGAGGGTTTACAAAGGAATTTTACCAGCGTATTTATGCATATTACTTAGATTCAGCTGCATGGAAATCTGAAAATCGGACAGATTTTTTTGAACGGTCAAAGAAAAGAACCTTTACAGGCAAAAATGATTCATTGAAAATGCAGTGGGTCTATGAGTCTGGCATCGGTGAAAAAATCTTCAAACAGATGTTGCAAGATCATGGTGTAACGGTGATTTACAACCAACGCATCAACCTCAAGTCTGAGCCAATAAAAGAGAACGGGCGTTTGAAAATCATCAGCATGGAAAGCGGGATGAAGATACCTGCCAAAATGTTCATTGATGCCAGTTATGAGGGTGATCTCATGCGCATGGCCGGACTCTCTTTCAAGGTTGGTCGTGAAAGCAACGCCACCTATGGCGAAACCATGAACGGCATTCGCCTCGGGGCAGTTGTCGGCAATGGCGAAACATCCATCGACCCTTATGTTATTCCCGGAAAGCCAGAAAGCGGATTATTGCCTTTCATTGATCCGAAGCCCCAAGGTGATAAGGGTACTGGTGATGACCGCACACAAACCTATTGCTATCGGCTGACCTTGACCAATGATGCTGCCAACCGCATTGATGTTGTAAAGCCCAAGAACTATAACCCACTTTGGTATGAGTTTTTGGCAAGAATGATTGCCCTCAATCCAGATATTGAATTGAGCAGCATCATTTCATTCACTCCCATGCCCAACAAAAAGACAGATACCAACCAGGGCAATTTTGTGGGAAATTCTTATGCGTGGCCCAATGCAGATCATGCAACCAGGGTTGAGATTGCCGCAAAGCACAAAGACTATTCCATGGGGCTGATTTGGTTTCTTGGCAATGACGAACGATTGCCGTTGAGCATGCGCACAGAAATGAAAACCTGGGGATGGCCCAAGGATGAATATCTCGATACCGATCATTTTCCCTATCAGGTTTATGTGAGGGAAGCAAGAAGGATGATCAGCGACTACGTCATGACAGAGCAAAACTGCAATGGAGCAAGGCCTGTGGCTGATCCGGTTGCAGTAGCGACCTATCCTTTGGATTGTCATTATGTAGCACGGGTATTGGACAACGAGGGGAAGGTAAGGCTCGAGGGTGGATATGGAAAGCAGAAGTCAACCTATTATGGAATCAGTTTCCGTTCCATCATCCCCCAAAGAAAGGAGTGTTCAAATTTGCTGGTGCCTGTTTGTTTGTCTGCATCCCATGTGGCCTATAGTTCCATCCGCATGGAACCGGTGTACATGGTGCTCGGGCAATCCGCTGCCACTGCAGCAGTCATGGCTTTGGAAAAAAATATCGATGTGCAGGATCTTTCCTATGAAAGCTTGAAAGCACAGTTGCTGAAAGATGGGCAGGTCTTGTCTTTGGAAAGAAAAATCACTGCAGACATCGTCGTATATGGTGGAACTTCATCTGCCGTCATTGCAGCCGTGCAGGCGGTACAAATGGGGAAATCTGTGGTGGTGGTTTCTCCTGATTTGCATTTGGGTGGATTGTCATCAAATGGCTTGGGTTACACCGACACTGGCGACAAGACCGTCATCGGTGGATTGGCCAGGAATTTCTATCATCGACTCTACAACCATTATCAAACAGACAGTGCATGGAAATGGCAGCAACGCAGTGCGTTTGGCAATCGAGGGCAAGGAACTGTTGCCAATGACACGGCATACAAAACCATGTGGTTGTTTGAACCCCATGTTGCTGAAGCAGCATTTGAAGCGATGATCAGCGAAAACAGGATCATGGTCTACCGCGACCGTTGGCTTGACCGTTCTCTTGAAGGAGTAAACATGAAAGGCAATAAAATCCTTTCCTTTAAAACACTGGATGGAATGGTCTTTGCAGGGAAGGCATTCATCGATGCCACTTACGAGGGTGATCTGATGGCCGCCGCCGGTGTTAAATATACAGTTGGAAGGGAAGCGACTGGTCAATACGGCGAACAATTTAATGGTGTACAAACGGAGGTATTTCACCATGCGCACCATTTCAAACAGAAAATTGATCCGTATAAAATTCCCGGACTTCCTTCAAGTGGCTTGCTTCCAGAAGTCAGTGCTGCGCCTCCAGGGAAAAAGGGTGATGGCGACAATAAAATCCAGGCCTACTGTTACCGGTTGTGCATGAGTACAGCAGCAGCCAACAGCATTCCATTTCCCAAGCCGGAGGGTTATGACCCCAAGCGCTATGAAATTCTTTCAAGGCTTTTTGCAGCAGGCTGGCGCGATGTATTTCCCAAGTTTGATGCAGTTCCCAACAAGAAGACGGATACCAACAACCATGGCCCTTTCAGCAGTGATTTTATTGGGGCCAACTATGATTATCCGGATGCTTCTTATGTGCGCAGAAAGGAGATCATCTTGGAGCACGAAAAGTACCAGAAGGGCTATCTCTATTTCATGGCCAATGACCCTTCTGTGCCCAAGGACATCCAACAGCAGTTCAATACCTATGGATTGGCCAAGGATGAATTTGTTGACAATGGTGGATGGCCTTATCAGCTTTATGTCAGAGAGGCCAGGAGGATGTTGGGTGATTTTGTGATGACGGAAAAAGATGCTCTGGGCAAGACTGACATCAAACGTCCTATCGGCATGGGTTCATACTCTTTGGATTCACACAATACACAGCGCTATGTCACACCTGATGGTTTTCTTCAGAATGAAGGAGATATCGGGGTGAAGCCTGAAAGGCCCTATTCCATTGACTTTGGAGCAATCTTGCCAAAAGAAAAAGAATGTTCAAACCTGCTGGTTTCGGTATGCGTATCCAGTTCACATATTGCCTATGGCTCTATTCGGATGGAGCCGGTGTTCATGATTCTTGGCCAATCTGCCGCGCTTGCTGCATCATTGGCCATTGACAAGAAAGTCAGCATGCAGCAGGTTCCTTATGATGTGTTGGAGAAGGAGATGATCAAGGCAGGACAAATCCTTCGCAAATAAAAAATCCTTCTGGGGAATATGTAATTCCTCAGAAGGATTCATTTCCTGATGCTGTAATCACATCAGGATTGCTTTTATTTTTTCAAAGTAGCAATCACCTCAAGGTTGGCTTTTCTGATTTGTTCCTCGTTGAGTTTTACAACTTTTCTGTCGTATGTCATGATGCCGTTGATTTCACTTTCGACATCAGTGGTTTGGGTATAAACGGCCGCGGAGTAGCCAAAGGGGATCAATTTTTTCAGCTTTTCTGCAAGATCAACATATGCCTTTGTGGCTTCTTCGCTGGTTTTGTATTGCACATATCCCCAGTTGCGGTTGGTCTCCCATACATGGTTGTCTTTGACCAGACCAATGCCACCATATTCGCCCAATACATTGACACGTTTTGAATCAAACAAACCCATCACGGGTTCGGGGTAGTTGTGGATATCAATCATGTCGCCAACATCATAATGATTCCCGCCGCTAGCAGGGTTCACGAGCCTGGAGGGGTTGTAATTCTTGGTCCATTCAATGATTTCAGGTGTTTTGAATTGCCCCCATGCCTCATTGAAAGGAACTGTCACTACAACCGATGGATTGGAATAGGTCAGGTCCATGATTTCCTTCCATTCCTGTATAAAATTCTGCTCTGATAATTTACTTCGTTGCAATTCCTGGCCATTGAAATAATTGCGTGTCTGCCATTTGGGATTGGCATCTCCGCTGGGCATGTCTTGCCATACCAGGATTCCTTCACGGTCGCAGTGGTAGTACCATCTTGCTGGTTCCACTTTCACGTGCTTGCGGATCATGTTGAAACCAAAGTCTTTTGTTTTCTTGATATCATATAAAAGGGCTTCATCCGTTGGGGCAGTATACAGTCCGTCAGGCCACCAGCCCTGGTCGAGCGGACCAAACTGGAAATAGTCTTTGTTGTTCAGCTGCATGCGGAAGATTCCATTGGCATCTTTTTGGGTCGAAATCTTGCGCATACCGAAATAACTTTTCAGCTTGTCTGTGGCAACACCATTGTGCAGGATAGAAACTTCCACGTCGTAAAGAAAGGGCGATTCTGGGCTCCACAATTTTGCATTGGGAACAGCAACGGTAACCTCTTGTCCAACAACAGCCTTGCCCGTACCGATAATTTTGCCATTGTCCATCACCTTCACCTCAATGAGGTCGTTGGCAGATGTACCAGATGTGGAAGCCAATACAGATATATTTCCACCATCGATGTTGGGCACTGTTTTCAATGCCGATACATGTGAAGCTTCAACTGGTTCAAGCCAAACAGTTTGCCAGATGCCGGTAACAGATGTATACCAGATTCCTTTTGGAAGGCTTACTTGTTTTCCCCGTGGCTGAAAACCCTGGTCGGTTGGGTCCCAAACCTTGACAACAAGCTTTTGTGCCTTGTCTTTCAAGATAAATGGAGTAATGTCCAGGCTGAATGGGGTATAGCCACCCTGGTGTGCGCCTACTTTTATGTCATTGATCCAGATGTCTGCTTTCCAGTCTACCGCTCCAAAATGCAGAACCAGCGATTTGTTTTTCCAAGCTGCCGGAACAGTGAAGGTTCTGTGGTACCAGAGCTCGTTTTTATCGCCCACCATTTTCTGTACACCGGATAGGCTGGATTCAATCGCAAAGGGAACAAGGATCTTGCCATCAAATGCGGCAGGTTCGTTGCTTCCCTTTGGAAGAATGGCATAGTCCCAGGATCCGTTCAGGTTCTGCCATTGTTCGCGCACCAGTTGTGGGCGTGGGTATTCTGGCAAAGGATTGGCTGGGTCAATTTTTTCTGCCCATTGGGTTTTGATTTTATCTCCAACCGGTTTCCAGTCTTGAGCGATGGCAAGAACGGTAAATAAGGAAAAGGCAGCAGCAAGCAAAAATGGTTTCATGTTCAGTGATAATGTTTAATCCCCTAATTTATGCAATTATGCAGTGAAAAGCCTTTGCTGTTTTGGTTTTTCAAAAGAATTGATTACGACCCCAAATAAAATCAAGTTTTTTAAAGAGAAAGTAGATATTTTTATCCCTAGATGAGGTTCATTTTTAGGATAGTTTTTATTGTCATATGTGCAATGCCTTTAGCACTAGTGGCCCAATCGAACAAGACGGGATTGGTAAAGGGTACCTTGAAAGATTCCACCCTTGCCCTAAAGGGTGCTACTGTTTCAGTATTGAAAGCAAAGGACTCTGCCCTCCTGAGGTATGGAATGTCCAATGCCAATGGCGATTTTCAGATTGCCAATCTTCCCCTTGGGGCTTATCTCCTGCGCATTACCTATTCAGGATACCAGCAGGTTGACCAGCCTTTTGACTTGAGCGAAGCATCTCCCGAAAAAAATATGGGGACCATCCCAATGGTAAAGTTTTCTACCGTGCTGGACGGCATCATCATCAGGGCCGCTGCCATGGCCATCAATGGAGACACCACTGAATTCAATGCCAGCCAGTTCAAGACCATTCCCAATGCATCCACCGAAGACCTGTTGAAAAAAATGCCTGGTGTTGAGGTAGACCGTGATGGATCCATCAAAACCCAGGGTGAGCCGGTGGCCAGGATTTTGGTGGATGGAAAGCCATTTTATGGGAATGATCCCAAAATGGCTACCAGGAACCTTCCAGCTGACATCATCGAAAAAATCCAGGTCATTGATGCGGTAAGCGACCAGAGCGCCTTCAGTGGATTTGATGATGGCAACAGGATCCGCACCATCAACATCATCACCAAGAAAGACAGGAAAAAAGGACTTTTTGGCAAGGGCAGTGCTGCCGTCGGAAATGAAGGACGCTATGCCCATGCGGTGAGTGCCAACAGGATCAATGGAGACCAGAAAATTTCTTTCATCGGTCAGATGAACAACATCAACAACCAGAATTTTTCGGTGCAGGATTTCCTTGGTACAGCAGGGCAGGCCGGAGGGGGCAATAACGCTTCGCCAAACGGAAGCACCAATGTTTTTTCCGGGAATGCCAACGGAATTTCTACAACCAAAGGCGGTGGATTGAATTTTGATGACCAATGGGGGAAGACTACAAAAGTGAGCGGGAGTTATTTCTACAGCGATATTTTTTCGAATACCAACCGGGAACGATTGCGGGAAACCTATGTGGTCAAAGATTCATCATTGTTCAACTCAAGTATTATATTTTCCGGCACTACCAATAAAAATCACCGGGCCAACATTGAGATTGATCACATGTTTGACAGTTCCAATTCAGTATTGATCAAATCGAATTACAACAACCAGTGGTCTGATGCATCAAGCAGCTCCAGTTCCACTACAACCAAAGGAAAGTCCTTGCCCATCAATGCCCTCAGCACAGTAAATAATTATTTCAGCCAGGGCTATAATGTCTACAGCAGCATCCTTTACCGTCACAAATTCAAAAAACGCGGAAGAACCATGAGCCTCTATCTTAGCCATGGTGCAAATGAGAGCGAACGAGAATCCAGGAATTTATCTTACAATAACCGCTACAGCAGGGGCATCGATACTTTGGACCAGGTGACTGAAACATTGGTTGATGGCATGCGTTATGGTGCAAGCCTTTCCTATACCGAGCCTTTGAACACCAAATCTCAACTCGAGTTTACTTACAGTTACAATTACAATACAGGAACATCTGATCAGCAGGCCAACAAATTGAATAAGTTGACCAAGGTCTATTCAATCAAGGTTCCGGGCCTGACCAATGCTTTTGAAAATGACAACAAAGCGAACAGGAGTGGGGTCAGTTACCGCAGGCAGATAAGTCCACTATGGAATTATGTTGCGGGGCTTGCTGTGCAAAAAGCAACCCTGACCAGCAACAACAGAACCACTAAATCTGATCTCAAGAATTCTTTTGTCGATGTTTTTCCTACCTTTTTTCTTCAATACAGAAAGGGTCGTTCCCAGAGCTTGCGCCTGAATTACCGTGGCTTCACTCAACAGCCCTATGTAACCCAGCTGCAGGACGTGGTCAACAACAGCAGCATCATGTATGTGCGTGCAGGCAATCCTTTGTTGAAGCAGGAATTCACCAACAGGCTGGAGGCTACGTATAATTTTCTGAACAAGCGAAAGACCAACAATCTTTCCATCAACATGAATGCCTCCACCACGGCAAGAAAAATATCCAATGCCATTACATTGAACACAACTGGCACCAATCTTTTGGTTGATGGCTATTCTTTGCCCAATGGAGCCCAATACATCAAGCCATTGAACCTTGATGGAGCATATGCCTCAGGGGTTAACATTCATTACAGCATATCGATGAAGAATCCCAAATCTTCCATCAACATCATGTCCTGGATCAACAACAGCAGAGAGGTAAGCCTTTTCAATGCTGTGAAAGGCTATACCTTCAGGGATACCTATGGCGGTCGCCTGAACTTCAATTTGAACCTGAAAGACTGGTTAGATCTTGGTCTCTCAGGAAATTCATCCATCAATTACATCAAGTACACCATTGCAGGAAGGCAGAATGCCAATTTTTTCAACCACCGGATTTCTGCAGAGCCTACCATCAATACCAAAAAGGGATGGCTCTTCACCAACGATTTTGATTACATCATGTTCAGGGGAAATGCTTCTGCCATCAACCAATCCATCCCACTATGGAACGCTGGTGTTGCCAAACTCTTTGGGCAGGCAAAGAAAGCAGAGTTGAGGCTCACCATGTTTGATCTGTTGAATGCAAACAAGAGCGTCAACAGAAATGTTGAGCTCAACTACATTGAAGACGTGCGCCAAGAAGTATTGAACAGGTATTTTCTCCTGAGTTTTACCTACCACTTGAGAAAATTCAACGGGGCTAAGCGCTCAAAATGATGAACCTTTTTTGGAGTTGGGCTTTTTGGTGTAAATCGCCAAAGCCCCGCCTGCTCCACCTCCGGGAGCCATAGCAAAATTGCTGAACACTTTGATCATCACAATGTCATTGGCGGGAACCGTGGCCAACACAGTGGGGCTGATCTGAACTTCATTCAAATAAATGGCCATGGGGGCGTTGCCTAGACTGCTGATCGTGGCCTGCTGTCGGAAATAAATCCGGTATCCTGATGGTTCATCAAATGGGTCCATGCTTGGCATTGGTGCATTTTCATAATTGGGGTCAACTACAGAAAGTCCCGGCACTTTGAACTTGAGGAATTCAATGATGTTCTCATGCACAATCTTGTCTGGCCCATTGACCAGGTCAATAATCTTGGTTTCACCTGATGAAAAAAATCCCTTTGAATAGAAGTCATTCAGTTCCTCGGTGGCAGATCTTTTTTTGCCGCGCACAACCACTTCATTCATGCTTTTGATGGAATCCACGACCATGGGGGCATTCCCGCTGAGCAGTTGAATCAGTCCGGGTTTGAAATCAAGGGTCAGCATCTGAAGGTCCAGTGCCTGTTTGGCTGAATCCTCCGTGGTTTGAACATACCAATTGGCTTCAAGGAGAAGGGCATCTATTTTCGTCACCTGGAGTTTTTCAATGGGGCGATGCACAAATACAAGCCGCTCTGAAATCGCCTTGTTTTCCTTGTTCAAGACAGCAACTTGCATGATACCGGAAAGAATCGATGCAGATGCTGTTGAAATGACACCCCGAAAATTTTGCTTTCCCACGGGCACTTCAATCCTGAACACGGTGCGCCCATTCATTGCTCCAATGATCGATGCAGGTTGTTCTTCCGTTGATTCAGCATGGTTGGCCATTTCAAACTGAAACCCTTGCGGATGCTGGCTCAGTTTCAGTGCCAATCCTTTTGCAGTATGTGTGGGCAAGGGAAAAGATTGCTCTGCGCTGTCCAATCTGCAGGTCAAAAAGTACTGGTATCCCTCTTCGGGTATGATTTCAAAAGATCCTCTTCCTTCATGAAAAGTACTGGCTTCTCCGTAGATATTTTTTTTATCATCTACAATTTTGCACCGAACAACCATCGGCTCTCCCTTTGCTGACGTGGCCTTGAATCCAATGATGCAGGATTCCCCGGTGATGAGTTTTCCACCTTCAGGAAAAAATGCAATGCTCACAAGATTGATTTGTGCTGAAAGGGATGTTCCCCAGATCAACACCAAGATGGTGCTCAGGCATTTTATAAAAAATCGCTTCAATTTTCTTCTTCTATTGCCCATGAAAATAAGGATAAATCAGCAAGCCACTTTGTTTTATATGGCATCGTATTTTTAAAAATAATTAACAGCAACATCATCAATTAAACGGGGCCTTTTCAATATTCCCGTTTATTTTAGTGGTATGAACATTCAACTCATCAAGAACAGGTCTGATATCGGCGCAGGGACCCGGGGTTCTGACATGGGGATTGATGCCATGGAAATTGCGTCCATCAACAAGGGCGATGATTTTTTTCATCGCCATGAGCATGTTGATGTAGAGACGCACAATGAAAGCATTTACAACAAAAATACCAATCCTTTTGCCAAGCGCATAGAACATGTATTTGAACAATGTGAACGGGTGGCTGATGCTGTTCGTACTTCAATCAAAACAAATCATTTCCCCATTGTATTGTCTGGCGATCATTCCTCTGCCCTGGGCACCATCAGCGGTATAAAAGCGGCCAATCCAAACCATACCCTTGGTGTCATCTGGCTGGATGCACATGCCGATCTCCATTCGCCTTATACATCCCCATCTGGAAATATCCATGGCATGCCACTGGCTGCAGTGCTGGGCATGGACAATCTCGAACATCAACTCAATCCTATAGAAGCAGCAACAGAATATTTCTGGAGCAAGGTCAAGAACATTGGTATTGAGGGCCCCAAGCTCAGGCCTGATCATTTGGCTTATTTTGGCTTGCGTGATTTTGAACATGCTGAAGAAGCGTTAATCCGTCAGCAAGGGATATTGCATTACAGGGTTGATGAGATGCGGGAGAAAAAGATTTCAGCTTGTGTAGAAACATGCCTGAAACAATTACAGGATTGTGATAGTATCTACATTTCATTTGATGTAGATTCCATGGATTGCGACAGCATTTCCTATGGAACTGGAACACCTGTCCCTACTGGGTTTTATCCCATGGAAATCATCAATATCCTTGATGTATTGATGGATAGCGGAAAGGTATGTTGCATAGAATTTACAGAAATCAATCCCCTACTGGACAACAAGGGAAACAGGATGGCTGAGACTGCATTTGAGGTTTTGTCGTTTATTGCGAAGAAGCTTGAAACGGGTTCCGTTCCTGCCAAACTGTTTTCGGCTCAAGGTAATTGAAGAAGAAGGGCAGGAAGCGATTGATTGTTCTGTTGCTGTGTTTCATCAATCCGATGATTTCCTCTGGCTTCGCTCCGATGGAGCTTTTGATTTCGAGGGCAGTCCTGCCAAAAATAATTTTACTGAAACCCTTACAGATGGCATGGCTGGTCATGTCGTAGAGCATGTTCAGGTACAACATTTTTTCTTTTTGGATGCTGTCGTCATACCCTAAAAAATAAGTGTCCAGCACCTCTCCATTGCTGATCATGGTTTTGAAGCCGATCAGTTGATCATCCATAAAATATCCTATCAGCATGAAAGCAGACTGAAGCTTTTCTTTCAGTACACTGAAATGGTGTTTGGGCAGATAGAAAGTGTTGAATGGGGCATTGCTGGCCACATGAAGATAGAGCTCCTGCAGCTTGTCTTCTTGTTCCCTGATTTCTTCCAGACCAAGTTCTCTTTTTTCAATGCCCATTGCCTTGGTCCGGCTGCGTTTGAACTGGGTCCTGTATTTTTTAGACATGGCATTGACATAATCCTGCTCAGTCTTCCACTCATTGCTGAGGGCAAGCACCATGTTGGGTTGTACAGTAAACCGCAGGTCATCTTTGAACGCGGGCATTTTGAAATCTTCTATTTCAGTGGCTTGAAAATCCTTGAAGGTTGTAAGGTGGATGTTGACTCCCCTGGCAGTGAAATCTGTTTTTAGCGCATCTGCAGCATCCTTCAGGGCTTGTAGCACATTGGGAATATTGGCAGTTTCTGACACTGCATAGGCATTTTGTCCACTCAGCATGTTGTTGCCCATCACCAGGATCCTGGAGGAATATTTTCTGAAAAGGTAGTTTTTCAGGGAGAGATGCCTGATCTGGTTTTTGTTTCCGTAGCAATCAATAGCATTCAAATCCAGGAATTGGGACAATGCAATGGCAACCAGCTCGGTTCCCCTGAAGACCCCAATAAAATGGCAGGTCATGTTGGTTGGCGCTGCTTTTTCCAGGGCTTCCAGGTAATGTCTGGACAGGAAAATGTTGTTGATTGCAAGCAAATCCCAGGAAACGGGCAGCGTATCGGTATGGCGATAAATTTGATGGGAATAGGGAAGGCTCAAAGGTTCAGTTGAGCATTCAAAATTAAACCATTTGGTTTGTTTGGTCATTTTATGTTTCCGAAATGTATACCTTGTACAAACGGACAGTGGTGCAGATTGTTCTGCAACCTTCAAACTAAAGCAACATGAAAAGGCTCGATTTCGTCAAACAATCATCCGTATTGATCGCAGGCATGGCTTTTGCAAAGCCTTTTAACATCATTCACCGAATCAACAACGATGGCCCGGTCATTGGTCACGGAGATTTTAAGTACCGCGTGAATTACAATTGGGGGAATCTTGGCACAAGCCATCCGGTCAAGGATTGCCATGAGATGGTGATGGACAGGAAAAAGAGGATTTTCTTGCTTACCAATGAGGTCAAGAACAACATCATCATTTACGACCGTTCAGGAAAACTATTGGACAGTTGGGGTCACCAGTTCCCCGGAGGGCATGGTTTGACCATACACGATGAAGGTGGTGAGGAGTTCCTGTATGTCACCGACCATGAGCTGGGCGAAGTATACAAGACAACCCTGGACGGCAAGATCTTGCTGACCTTGAAGCATCCCAAATTCATTGGGGCATACGGAGACTGCGACAAATTCAAACCTACTGAAACCTGCATTGGCCCAAATGGCGATATCTACGTGGCGGATGGCTATGGTTCCCAGTTTATTTTGCAGTATACGGCCAAGGGCGAGTTCATCAGAAAGTTTGGTGGGGATAGTTTTGGTGAAAAATATTTTAAGCAGGCGCATGGTATAACCCTTGATACACGCAATCCCAATGATCCGGTCCTGATGTGTACCGACAGGGTCAAGACCTGTTTCAAGGTATTCAGCCTCAACGGAGAATACAGGTATAGCATTCAGGTGCCCGGCGCCTATGTCAGCCGCGCCGTTTTTGATGGGGAGATGATGTATTCCGGTGTTTGTTTCTCAGCATTGAAAAACCATATGCTTACCTACAACGCTGGTTTTGTGACCATCCTTGATGGAAAGAACAAAGTGGTATCAAACCCCGGCGGAACCAGGCCCACGTACAAGAATGGTGAACTGTTACCAATGGTGCAAGACAAACCAATTTTCAAGCATTGCCATGATGTCTGTGTTGACCCGGACAAAAATCTTATTGTTGCACAATGGAATGCCGGGAATACCTATCCTGTTTTTTTGGAGAGGGTTTGATGAGAATTTCAACCCTGGGGTACCAATTTTTCCTGCAGTTCTGTATCCTTTCATTCCATTTCATGCCTAATTCGTTAATTTTAAGGCATGCAGCCAATGTCTGACGGAAATACGGATCCTTCACCTGTTGCAATAGAAAACATGGAGGGGATATTTCGGGCCTATTATCCCAGGCTTTGCTATTTTGCATTCACCATGCTCGATAACAAGGAAATGGCGGAAGACATGGTGCAGGATGTTTTCCTGCGGCTGCAGGGTCGCAAACATGATTTTTTTGCTGAAAATGCCCTCAAATCCTTTCTTTATTTATCGGTAAAAAATGCCTGCCTCAATCAAATCAAACACAAGGCTGTTGAAGAGAAGCATGCCCTTTCTGCTCATCTCTCAATTTCAGAGGATCCTGTTGCATTGAACAACCTGATCAGGGCTGAGGTTTATGGTGAAGTTCACCTTGCGTTGATGGGACTTCCCAGTGGCTGTAAAAAAGTCATTACCCTTTCTTTTTTTGAAGGCATGAAAAATGAGGAAATCGCCCGAAAGCTGAATATCTCCATCAACACCGTAAAGACCCAAAAGAAAAGGGCCCTTCAATTGTTGCGGCTGAAAATGGACCCTCGCGCCTTTGCCTTGTTGCTCCTACTCAACCCCTGATTATTACTTAGCATTTATTTTCTTTTTCTTTCACCCGGAATACAGGTTCAGTTGTTTTAATAATTATTGCTATCACAATTCATGCTGAATTGCAGCAGCAGGTCAATAACCAGCCAATGGAACAGGAAAAGATTATATATTATGCCAATCTGATCTCCAAGCAGATCAACCATGGGTTGACGCCAGATGAGCAACTGAAACTGAATGCCTGGTTAGAGGCCAATCCATCCAACCAAATGGTTTATGATGGGCTTATTGAGGGAAAAGCACAGCAATCTGCCATTGATTTCATGAATTCCTTGTCTGTGGATGCTGCCTGGAACAAGGTGAGCGCTGCATCAGAAATAAGCCAATCAGCATCTGTTATTAAAGATATGTCCAGTTTTCGCAAGCGTTTCGCCTGGGCAGCAGCAGCGGCAGCAGTATTGGTGGCATCATTTTTTATCTGGAGAACAAATATGGACCAGCCTGTTCAATCTTCAGCAGCGCCTGTTGAGATACTCCCGGGAGGAACAAAGGCAACACTTACTTTGGCTGATGGCAAAATCATTTCTCTTGATGCTGCTCCCAATGGTGACATCGCTGCAGAAGGGAATGTACAAGTGATAAAGTTGGATGGGACCCTGCAGTACAATGGCGATAATGAAAATGCTGAAATCACCTACAATACCATCCAGACACCAAGGGGAGGCAAGTACCAATTGGTCTTGTCTGATGGAACGCTTGTCTGGTTAAATGCAGCCTCATCCCTTCGTTTTCCGGTTGTGTTTAAAGGCAAGGAAAGACAGGTGGAACTGATGGGTGAAGCATATTTCGAGGTTAAAAAAGGTGAAAAACCTTTCAAGGTTTCTTTGCAAAACGGTTCCAGGATCGAAGTGAAGGGCACTGCCTTCAATGTCAATGCATATCAGGATGAGGATTTGCTGAGAACCACCCTGCTCGAAGGCAAAATCAACTTCATGATGCTGGGTAAAACCCAGGCCCTTCTTCCCGGGCAGCAAATCAGGGTTGCCTATAGACAACCTGAAATGCAGGTGATTGATGATGTTGATGTGGAACAGGAAGTTGCCTGGAAAAATGACCTTTTCATTTTCAAGGGCATGGATGTAAAAAGCATCATGCGAGAGATCAGTCGCTGGTACGACATTGATGTTGTTTACAAGGGGAAGCTGAATCCAGAGACATTTTCAGGTATTGTGAGCCGGAAGAGCAATCTGTCTCAAGTACTGAAAATTATGGAAGAGGGCGGAGTTCGATTTGCAATAGAAGGAAGGACGATTGTTGTGTTTTAATCACAAACAATCCTGTGGCAATGGGTTACCTATCAGACAATTAAGGTATTGTCTACCTATAAAGTAGACTATATATTGATCATAAACCAAAACAACCAAGATTATGCATGTAGAGAAGAAGGGTTTCCTGTATTTCCGCGCAGGAAAAGGGCCTAAAAGCCTGCTCAAGATGAAGTTCACTGCGGTGATGTTGTTGGCGGCCTTTTTACAGGTTTCCGCACATTCCTATTCACAGCAGGTGACATTGAACCTAAAAAACGCATCGCTGCAGAAGGTTTTTACAGAAATCAATCGCCAAACCGGGTTCCAATTTTTTTACAAAGATGAATTGTTGAACAAGGCTGGAAAGGTCAGCATTGACATCTCCAATGGCAACCTGAAGGATGCACTGGAATTGTGTTTCAAAAATCTTCCCATCGGTTTTTCTGTTGTGGAAAAGACAATTGTTGTAAAGGAAAAGCAGGCAATATCATCACCCTCAAAAGCATTGCAGCAGTTGGCCAATACCATTTCAGGCCGGGTGACAGATACCCTTGGTGTTCCGTTGGAAGGTGCCACCATCACTGTGAAAGAAACCAACAAGATGGCGGTTACCAACAAGGATGGCAAATTCAGCATTGACGCAGACCCTGGTCAAACCATTGTTGTTTCTTTTGTTGGTTACACAATGGCCACTTACAAATTGGGATCAAACAAAGTATACAATATCCAGTTGGTTCCACAGTCTCAGAACCTGAAATCAATTGCCTTGGTGTATACAGGTTACCAGGCACTGTCAAAGGAAAGAAGTACTGGTTCATTCTCAACGGTGAACAATGAAGACATCAATAAGAAAAGCCTGAGCATGAATGTGGTTGATCGTCTGGAGGGACTGGTTCCAGGGCTTTCCGTCAACTACGGCGCAAGCAATGAAAAGTTCCTGATCAGGGGGCTTACCACCATACAGGCCTCAAGGTCACCATTGATTGTGGTGGATGGAGTACCCATCAGTGATTATGCTTCAGTGTCTACACTGATCAATCCGCAGGATGTTGAATCAATGACAGTATTGCGTGATGCGACAGCAGCTTCCATCTGGGGTGCGGCTGCTGCCAATGGCGTTATCGTCATCGAAACAAAGAAAGGCAAAAGCACGAACCAGCCACAGAAGATTAAGTTGCAGTTCAATGCCTTTACCACATTCAGGGGCCGTCCCGATCTGGACTATTTCAACATGATGGGAACATCACAATTTTTAGAAACTGCTAAAGGGATTTTCTCAGCAACGGATTATCCCTGGGCTACGGTGACCAACTTTATTGGTGCCACGCCCATCATCCCTCCACATGAGCGGATTCAGTACGACCTCTCTCGTGGGCTGATCAGTGCATCACTTGCCGGTTCAAGGTTTGATTCATTGGCACAATACAACAACCGCGGACAAATCAACCAGTATTTGACGCAGCCATCCATGCTGGTCAACAACAGTTTGAACTTTGATGGTGGCAGCAAGTTTCACTCTTATTATGGATCGCTTGCTTATACATTGGATAAAAACGACAAGAAGACCGATCTCAGCCGTTACCAGATGAATCTCAGGCAGAATTTTACATTTTCGCCCGCCATCAAGTTGGATATTATTACCAATATCGCCTATGAGAAAACCAAAAATTTCCTCCTGAGCGATCTTCCAGGAACCAACAGCAACTACCTGCCTTATGCCATGTTTGCAGATGCCCAGGGCAATCCGCTTTCGCAAGCCTATCTGAAGCGCCAGGAAGAATTCAGGGCCAGTTCTGAGGCGCAAAGTTTGGTCAACCTTGATTATGTTCCATTGCGGGAACCTGCCAACACCTTGAACGACAGGGTTAATTTTTCCGCCCGCATCAATGCCGGTCTTACCATCAAACTCTTCAGGGGACTGACGTATGAGGCGAGGGCACAATACCAGAGGGCCAATACAGATGGGTATGAATACTACAATCAAAATTCCTACAAGGTCAGGGATGAGTTGGTATACTTTACAAGAGCGGGCGGCAGCCCGGGTGTTGCACCCACCTATTTCCTCCCCAGAACAGGCGGTCATTACAGCACACAAAATGCATCTGCAGTAGCCTGGACAGTAAGGAATCAGTTGAATTTTGACAGGATCTTCGCACAGAAACACCAGGTGACTGCTATTGCAGGTACAGAGCTCAGGAACAACCTGAACACTGGTGTGCAGAACTACAGACGCGGCTATGATTTTCAAACCATGACCTATGCTTTGTACAATGAAGATTCATTGGCAGTAAGGGGTGTTGTTGCTCCGGTTAATTTTCAACCAGCGAGAACAACCAACAACGTATTGAATTCAAGACCAGTTACCTATTCCGAAGTGGAGAGACGTTTTGTATCTGCTTATGCAAATACTGCATACACGTACAACAGGAAATATACATTTAACGGCAGTATCCGTGTTGATCAGTCCAATTTATTTGGAACCGACAGGAGCCTGCAATACAAGCCCATATGGAGTTTGGGTGGTGCCTGGAATATTTCCAAGGAATCCTTTTTCAAGTCAAACAACATCAACAACCTCAACCTTCGGGTGACCTACGGATTGGGTGGAAATGCTCCCAATCCCGGATCTGGAGGACCATATGATATTGTGACAGCAGCCAATGTTGCCTATTTCTCTGGACTTGGAACCGGGTACAATGTATTGTATCCACGTAACGAGAAAATAGGATGGGAAAGAACGGCCACAACCAATATTGCGTTAGATTTTGCATTGTTTGGCAACAAGATTTCCGGATCTGTTGATGTCTACAAGAAAAATACAACAGACCTCCTGGGCTTTCAGCCTGCTGATCCCACAACCGGTTGGTCATTCGCTTACAACAACCTGGGGAATCTCGAGAACAAGGGAATTGAAATTCAAATCAATACGAGCAATGTCCAAAGCAAAAAATTCAAGTGGACAACTGATTTTACCCTCTCATACAATGAGAACAAGATCCTTAGCCTGAAGTCTGCTCTGACGCAAACTGCGGCTTCAAGAGTCAATTCAACTTTCACTGAAGGATATTCTGCTTATGGTTTGTTCGCATACAATTATGCAGGCCTGGATAGATTTGGAAATCCTGTTGCATTGAAGGCCAATGGTAAGGACTCTGCCCGCCGGTCTGGTGATTTTACCATCGGTGATCCTTTGTACATGGGAACAACCCAGCCGCTCTGGTATGGTGGAATTACAAATAACCTTACATATGGACCATTCACAGTCTCTTTTCTGGTAGTTTATAATTTTGGCAATGTAATGCGCAGGGATGTTAACCAGTTCTTTACTGGTCGTTTGACCAGCAATGTCCCAACATATCTTGCAGAAAGATGGCAAAAACCCGGTGATGAGCAAAATACAAATGTGCCCCGTTATACTGGCAATACTGCACAGAATGGTTTGCGCCTGCTGAACATTTATACGCAAGCCAATACCCATATTGTTAGTGCAGCCTATGCTAAATTGCGCGACATGACGTTGAATTATGCAATTCCAGCATCAGTGGCTAACAAGTTGGGCATGTCAGAGTGCTCCTTTTATACGCAGGTCAACAATGTAATGTTGTGGAACAACAACGATGCGAACATTGATCCTGAATTCTTCAACCTAAGCAGTGGAACAAGAACCGGAAGGATGCCTGCTTTCTATACCGTTGGTTTCAGGACTACATTCAAATAACAAAGGAAAAAGAAAATTATCATGAAAAGAATATTGCTTAGTGCAGTGATGCTGATTTCACTCATGACAGGATTTCAAGGGTGTAAAAAGTTTCTTGATGTTGAACCGAAAGGACTTGACCTGATCAAAAGAATTGATCATTATAACGGGCTTTTTAATAACACGAATCTCTACAGCCTGATCAACGTAAGGAGCGTGCCAGGAAGCTTGCCTTTTATCATTGGATATCCCGGAGCACCGCTACTGATGTCTGATGATGTTTTTTCAAGCGCAGCCTATTTGAGTACACAGCCACTGTCATATCAGAATGCGTACCAATGGAAGGATGACCTTTTTCAGGAAGAGGATGAGTCCAGTGAATGGGGAACCTTCTACTCACAGAACTACATCTACAATGTTATTGCCAATGGCGTGATGGATGCAACTGATGGAACCCTCCAACAGAAAAAGGAATTGTTGGCTGAAGCAAGGGCCAACAGGGCTTATATGCATCTCTTTCAGGTAAACTATTTTGCAAAGCCATACAATGCCTCAACAGCATCGACTGACTTGGGTATTCCCATTGTGGCTGTTGCAGATGCAGGCGGATCCAATTTCAAAAGGGCAACGGTAAAGGAGGTATATGATTTTATCATCAATGAGTTAAAGGCGTCCATTCCTGATTTGCCGGTTCGCACCGTTAACCGGGCTAGGTTGGGACAAACCGCAGGCTATTATTTGTTGGGACAAACCTATTTCTGGATGGGTGACTATGCCAATGCGCTTGTTCAACTGAATTTGTCGCTTGCCTCCATGCCCAACCATACTGTAGGGGTTTCATTGTACAACTACAATACAGTCATGCCAAGCTGGATTACGACTGGTCAGGCATGGTTGGGCGCGAATAGATATCCTGCCCAAACCCTCAGCAATGAAAACATCTATCTCAAAATAATGAGCTTGAATTTTGCTACGGCAAGAAATACCGTCTACCTGAAGCCCAATGTTTTTGCACTTTTTAGCACAAACGATCAAAGGAGAAGATTCTATTTCAACAACAGCACTACCAATGCAGTTCCTGCACCGGGGTTGCCTGGCCAACAGCGGAATGGACCCATCTCCGTCAATTGGGGGCCCAATCTGGCAGATTTGTATTTGATGATTGCTGAGTGCAAGGCAAGGGCCAACGATATTGTTGGTGCCAAGGCTGACCTAGAAATACTCAGAAGGACAAGGATGCCTTTGGCTGAGGCAACAGTTGCCGCTACCACTCAAGATGCAATCATGAAAGCAATTTTGGATGAAAGAAAGCGTGAGTTTGCAGGTACAGGATTCAGGTGGTTCGACATGAGGCGTCTTTGGAACGACACCAAGTACAACAATGTTGATGCTACCCATCCATTGGATGGAGCAACATACACCCTTAAAGCAGATAGGCTGGTCATGAGAATACCCCCTGCAATTCTGCGATTGAATCCTGGCATGCCAGACAATCAATAATAACCTTTACTTTACAAACAAGAAATCGTAACATGAAAAAAACAGCAACGCTCATTCTTTTTTTATTGCCCTTGATCATCTTCGCGCAAGAAGGGTTCACCGTGAAAGCCAAGTTTGATCATTTGGGAACCAACAAAGTGAAGGCATCTTATTACAAAAACGGAAAATACACCAATGATACACTGGTAGCCAACAAAAAGGGCATTGTGCTGTGGGAAGGTCAGTTGGATGAGCCACAGATTGTGCGCATGGAAGTGTTGGACACAAGCCTGATGCTTCGTGTTGGAAAGGCAGCATCGACACCTCCTTTCCTCATGTTTGTGTTGACCAATGCAGCCATCACCATCACCGGTGATGCCAAGGAGGCGTTTGCCGCGAGCATCAAATCCAAGGACAAAGAAATTATTGACTACGAGACATACCGGAAAGATGAGATTGCATTCAACCGAGCAACTTGGGAGATACAAAAAGAAATCAACAGAAAATTGAATGCAAAAGATACTGTTGGCAATGCAGTACTGATGGCCAAGCTTTCCGTGCTTCGCAAAGAGAATCAGCAAGTGAGGATGAGGTTCATTGATGCCCATCCTGCCTCATTTTCCAGCATCCTGATGTTGTCCAATCTTTTTCTTGTCATGTCTTCTGATGACATGTACAGGCGTTATGAAGCAATCGATGCCCGCTACAAGGATACAAAAGCTGGAAAAGGACTTGGCCTTAAAGTAGAAAGCAACAGAAAGACTGCCCTGGGCCAGCCCATGATTCAGTTTTCCCTGGTGGGCGTTGATGGCAAACAAGTCAATACGGCCGATTTGAAAGGCAAGGTCATTCTGCTTGATTTCTGGGGAAGCTGGTGTGTGCCCTGCCGCAAAAGCCACCCTGCGCTCAAGGAATTGTATGCAAAATACAAGTCAAGGGGGTTGGAGATCATCGGTATTTCCAACGAAGCTTTCAGTGCTGGTGGATCCAAAGCTCAGCAAGATGTGTCATGGCGCAAGGCCATCAAGGAAGATGGTATTGATTGGTTGCATGTGTTGAATGACGCAGATATCAATGATCTTGCAAAGTCTCACGACATCAACGGGTATCCAACAAAATTCCTGATTGATCGCAATGGCAAGTTCGTTTTAAAAATACTTGGAACAAGTGAGAACCTTCATAAAACCCTTGAAAAGAAATTGGCAGAGTTGATGCCGGACTAATTGATTTTTTTTTAAAAAGAGAGCTCCTTGGTTATCCAAGGGGCTTTTTTATTTATGAGTGGAATTGGGTATACATAAATGCATGAGGAGAAGGCCACTTTTTTTCAAAATGATTTTTATGTTAAATCAGGTATTGTATTAAATAATTTTAACATAGGCATTTATTTTTTTAATTATCTTTCACAAATCTTTAACATCCCTTAATCAAACCAAAAATCACATGTATTCAACCGCAATCAGGGCAATTTAATTTGATTGTTTGATCTAACAAACAGATGTCCCTTCCACCACGTAACCGCTTTAGCAAACCAAAACTTTCGTTCATCAAAATGAAAAAAACATTTGTTTTTCTCAGCCTCCTTTTCATTTCCAGCCTGGCAGTGGCTCAGGTGCAAATCAAGGGAATTGTAAAAGGGGACAATGGGAAACCCCTCGAAGAAGCAAGTATTGTAGATGTAAAGTCCCAAAAAGGGACATTTACCAATTCCTCCGGGATGTTTACAGTCAGTGTGGCCGCCTTGCCAGCCAACCTGGAAGTCACTTTCACAGGCTACCAGCGCAAGACCATCACCGTAAATTCAACCAACGTTACAGAGGTAAATCTGGTTTCAAAAAATACAGAATTGGGTGAGGTCATCGTTGTAGGCTTTGGTACACAAAAAAAAGCCTCACAAACAGGGGCCATCGTTTCTGTAAGCCAGGCTGATTTGAAGAATACGCCAACTGCCAACGTTGTCAATGCACTTGCCGGTCGTCTTCCGGGGTTGATTACGCAACAAAGGTCTGGCTTGCCCGGTGGCGATGCCTCATTGTTGCTGATCAGGGGATACGGTACTTTTAATACTGCCGGTCAAACTCCATTGATTCTTGTGGATGGCGTGGAAAGAAGGTTCAATGAGGTGGATTTCAATGAGGTGGATAATATTTCCATCCTGAAAGATGCATCTGCAACAGCTGTGTTTGGTGTGAGGGGTGCAAATGGTGTAATCATCATCACCACAAAGCGGGGTATTTTGAGTGCACCCAAGGTGACAGTTTCGATAGACCGCACCATGCAAAGGCCTACAAGGCTTCCAAAATACCTCCAGTCCTATGATTATGCAACGTTGTTCAACGAGGCTTACTTGAACGATGGGGGCGATCCCAATTTCATGCCTTACGATGCTACTGCACTTCAAAAATACAAAGACGGTTCTGACCCCTATCTGTTTCCTGATGTCAACTGGTACGATACCTTGTTGAGGCCCTCTGCACCGCAGTTACAGGCCAACGTAACCGTAAGGGGCGGTACTTCCCAGTTGAAGTATTTTCTTACCGGTACCTTTCTTGATCAGGAAGGATTGTTGAGGCCTGAGTTGACCAAATTTGGTGGTTACAATACCAATACCAAATACCAGCGTTTCAACTTCAGGAGCAATATCGATTATTCACTGACCAAGAATACCATCTTCTCCATGTCTCTTTCGGCAAAGCATGCCAAGCAGGTGGTGCCTTCTGACGGATTGGATTTTGGTAGCGGTGCCACCAGTTTGCTCTGGTGGAACATGGCAAGGTGGGCGCCCAATCATGCACCTGTGTACAACCCCAATGGTACCCTTGGTGCATTCTATGGCAATTCCAACCTTGTTGGAGATATAGCGAGAAGAGGCTTTACCAATAATTTCCGTACGGATATCGAAGCCAACATGGACCTGAAGCAAAAGTTAGACATGATTACTCCAGGTCTTTCGTTTCGCACCAAGTTTGTGTACGATACTTATTTTGAATATGCGGAGAGAAGGTCAAAAACATACCAGGCTTTTGATTATTCACTCAATGCAGGCGGCCGTCCTGTATATACAGCCAGAGGGGCTGAAAGTGCATTGGCATTTACATGGGTGAGCACCTTCTCAACGAAGCATACCTATGTTGAAAGTGCATTTGATTACAAAAGGGCTTTTGCAGGCAAGCATGAGTTTACTGGATTGGCCTTGTTTTTTGCAGACAGAACAAGAAGTGGTAGCAGTTTCCCATTCTCCAAGCTGGGTTACGCAGGCCGTTCAACCTATGCCTATAAAGGGAAATACCTGGCTGAAGCCAACATAGGATACAACGGTACTGAGAATTTTGCGAAGGGAAGGCGGATGGGATTCTTCCCAGCCTTCTCAGCAGGATGGCTGATTACAGAAGAAGCCTGGATGGAAAAGAAAGCACCCTGGATCAGTTACCTGAAACTCAGGTTGTCCAGCGGTAAAGTAGGTAATGCGAACATTGGTGGACGCCGCTATCTCTATCTTCCTGATACATGGGGAGCAGCAACTGGATATAATTTTGGGTCAGGCGCTGCCAATGCCCTCGGTGGTTCTTTCGAGTTGAACCTGGGTAATCCAAATGTAACTTGGGAAACAGCATGGAAACACAATATTGGAATTGAGTCGATGTTTTTCAACAAGTCCCTGAGTGTAAACTTTGATGTTTTCTATGACAAGAGGGATAATATTCTCCTGATCAGACAAGATGTACCAACATTGATAGGTCAAGCCAATACGCCTCCTGTTAACGTTGGAAAGATGGAGAACAAAGGGTATGAGTTGGAAGTGAAATACAACAAACGCCTGTCCAAAGATTTTGCCTTTGACATTGGAGGCAATTACAATTATGCCCGCAACAAAATCCTATACCAAACAGAACCTCAAAGGCCATACCCCTGGATGGAAAGGACTGGCAAGCGCTTCGGTGAGAAGTTTGGCTATATCGCAGAAGGATTTTTTAATTCAAAAGAAGAGATCAGCAAATGGGCAGATCAATCCATTTTTGGAGTGATTGTTCCCGGCGATATCAAGTACAAGGATTTGAACGGTGATGGCAAGATTGATCAATATGATCAGGGCAATATCGGCAACCCGGATCTTCCTGAAATCACCTATGCCATCACCAATGGAATTTCATACAAGAACTTTGATCTCGATGTCATGTTCCAGGGTGTAACCAACACCAGTCTTCTTGTTTCTTCACAAGGTGGATGGGAGTTTTACAACAGTGCCAAGGTGGCCAATCACCACATGGGTCGCTGGACACCTGCAACAGCCGCTACTGCAACCTATCCCAGGCTGACACAGTCTTCATCAACAGCCAAGAACAATTTCCAAAACTCAACCTTCTGGGTAAGGGATGCCTCTTATATCAGGTTGAAAAATGTTGCCTTGAGCTATAATTTCTCAAAAACAATTGTTCAGCGTTTAGGGGTAGATGCATTGCGGTTGTCGCTTACCGCTGCCAATATTTACACATGGTCATCCTTCAAATGGTTTGATCCTGAAATCAGGACTTCTGCTGGTAATGTGTATCCTCAATTGCAGACATACAATTTCACCATTTATACAACCTTCTAAACACTATAATCAAAATGAAATACATGTTTAATTATAAAAAAGTGTTTATTGGCTTGATGGGCATCATCTTGCTTAATGCATCATGTAAGAAAGATTTTCTGGCTCCAGACTTTTCAGTATCATCAGCTTTTACACAGGATGCTGTTTTTAAAACCTGGATTGAGGCAGAAAAAGTACTCGGCGCAGCGTATGGCTACCTGCAAAACTACAGCGGATTCAATATACGTGTAGGGTCAAACAGGTCCGGAACTTCATACCTGGCTGCCTATACAGATGAGGCAACCAATAGTTTTATTTGGACGGGCAGTTGGAATGTGACCAATGGTACATTCAATCAGTACTATAATCCTGATGATGTCTGGAATGTTTCATATCAGGGAATTCGCCGTTGCAACATGTACCTGGAAAACATAGACAAGGTTACAGATATTGATGCGGCAACCATTTTAAGGACCAAGATGGAAGCCAGAGGCCTCCGTGCATTTTACTATTTCGAATTGTTCAAAAGATATGGTGGGGTTCCTTTGGTTACCAATGTAATGAGTACCGCAGGGGTCTTGTCTGGCAATACCGATGATTACAATCAGCCAAGAAAAACGGTGGATGAAACAGTGCAGTTCATCAAAAATGAGTTGGATACTGTCACAAAATATCTTCCTCCTCCGACACCCACAAGTGCTGCTACCGTTGGACGGATGAACCGGGCCATCAGTGTTGCATTGAAAGGAAGACTGCTGCTCTATTACGCAAGTCCATTGCACAATCCGACAAAACTCAATGCCAGGTGGCAGGATGCAGCATTGGCGAACAAGCAGGCAATTGATACGGCAACCAAATACGGTGCAGCTTTGTTCAACAACTATCAGACATTGTTTACTTCTGCTTCCAGAAGTGCTTCCGAGATCATTTGGTTTGTATTCCAAAACTGCGGTTGCTCATTGGATACCTATGAGGGAATGCCATCCCTGGCTTACGGCGGTACCAATCCAACACTGAACCATATCGACAAGTATGAAATGAGAACAACGGGAAGGGCCATCTACGATGCTGGTTCCGGTTATGACCCAGCGAACCCTTATTTGAACAGAGATCCCCGTCTGGGCCTTTCAGTCATTCAGGCTGGTGAGCTTTTCAGAGGATTTAATTACGCGCCATGGTGGGGCCCCGGTGGTGCTGACAGCAGGTCTACTTACAGCAACAAGCAATCGGATGGAAGCTGGACAGGCATGGTGTTCAAAAAGTTCATGGATCCAGGCGCTGCAGCCAACAGGAACTGGCCTTTGATCAGGTTAGCAGAACTTTATCTCAACTATGCTGAAGCATTGACTGAAGCAAATACAACAACACAGGCTGCAGCTTTTGCTGCTGTGAATACAGTCAGGGCAAGGGTTGGGGTAGCAATGCCTGCCATTGCCAGCACCATCAGCAAAGACTCACTTGTGAAGCGCATCAGAAATGAGCGTGATGTTGAACTGGCTTTTGAAGAACATAGGAATTTCGATGCACGCAGGTGGAGAACAGCAGCAAAAGATTTTGCAGGCAACATGTGGGGATTCAGGGTTTTGTATGATGATGCAACCAAGAAATATTCGTTTCCGCGGTATGCCTTCCAGGTAAGAAAGTACTTGCCCCACTGGGATCTCTATCCAATCCCACAAGCTGAGATTGACAAGAGCAAAGGAAAACTGGTTCAAAATCCTGGGTACTAATCCATAAAAAAGTAATTGAAAATTTTATGAATACTAAATTCAAACTCTTTCTGCTGGTCATGCTGACATCATCTTTTGCAGCATTTTCACAAAAAGAAAACAAAACTACTGCCGGAGGACTTGTGACGGACATGTTCGGCAAGCAATTAAAGAGTGCAAATGTCAAGTCTAAGTTCCTGAACAAGGATATCACAACGAATCGGTTTGGAACATTCAGCCTTGATGGCATAACCAATGGCGATACCCTCGTTGTAACTGCTTTAGGGTATGAGGCGCAAGAATATATTGTGAAAGACCGAAACAAAATACAGGTTAAGCTCTCTGTTGTAAATGAGTGGAACAAGAATGTCAACATGATGTTTTATTCCAAAAAGAAATTGTTGATGACAGGATCTGTTGCAACAATAGGAGAGGAAGACCTTTTGAAAAATCCTTTTATCAACCTTAGAAACACCGTTGCAGGAAAGTTATCAGGTTTGTTTGTCTCTCAAAGTGACGCTGAGCCTGGGTTTGAAGATCCAACCCTGCTGATCAGGGGCACGTCCTCTTTCAATGATGGTGGTGGAATCAACACCCTTGTTGATGGGTATGAGCGAAACTTTGCAGAGTTGGAGCCAGCTGAAATAGCCACACTCAATGTTTTGAAAGATCCTATCTCCAATGCCCTATATGGCAACAGAGGAGGAAGAAAAAGCATCTATGTGACAACCAAAAGAGGGGTTGCTAACCAAAACAATATTTCGGTATTGGTACAAAATGGTTTTCAATCACCCATCTTCATGCCCAAGTCTTTGAAGGCCTATGACTATGCCATGTTGCACATGGAAGCATCTGCCAATGACGGTGTTCCACAATTGTATACCCAGGCTCATCTTGATGGATACAAAAGTGGCAGCGATCCATATAAATATCCGGATGTAGATTGGTACGGAGCAGTTTTAAACAAGACTGCGATGCAGCAACGCATCAACCTGACCGCTTCAGGTGGTAGCAATACTGCGAGGTATTTTATTATGCTCGGAACAACCAACCAGGAAGGGCTTTTTAAGTATGGCAATTCCAATCCAAACTACAGGCTTGGCCAGAGCTATCACCGTTATAATTTCAGGTCCAATATTGATGTAGACATTGATAAGAATACGTTGGTTCAACTTGATGTGAACGTAAGGCTTGAGCGCCGCGTGCAACCCCATACAGACTTCAGTACCACAACCCTTTGGAGAAATATCTCAGCCTACCCTCCAGGGCTATTTCCCATCAACAATCCTGATGGAAGTTATGGCGGCACCAATGCCTTCCAGCGCAATCCGGTGGGATATTTGAAAAGCACTGGTTATCAGCACCAAGATCACCGCTTCGCTGAGAGCAATGCCAGGGTGTTCAGGAAATTGGATTTCATTGCAAAAGGTCTTAGGACAAACATAGGATTTGCATTCAATACCTTCGTCAGGCCTGCATTGGCACAGAAGGCCGATTATGCTGTATTTACATACAATGGACCAAGCCTTCCATTGACCAAGTACGGAAACGACATGGTTTTGCAACCAGCCGTTACAAGCTCTACACTGAGGCACAGTTATATTTTTGAAGGCGGCATTGATTATGACAAGACCATTGCAAAAAATCACGTGCTCAATGTCAGAACAAAGGCCTACATGGTAAGGCAGAAAGAACCAGGAACCGATCTTCCTTTTTCAAGGAGAAATCTTTCTGCCGTAGTCTCTTATAATTACAAGGAGAAATATATTTTGGATGTTGCGACCTCTTATAGCGGAAGTGACAACTTCGCGGAAGGTAAAAAGAATGGCATGTTCCCCTCAGCAGGTGCATCCTGGATCCTCTCCAAGGAAAAATTACTTGCCCGTGCCAAGTGGATTGACCTTCTCAAAATTCGTGGGTCATACGGTGAAATGGGCAGTGATCATTTCGCCGGTCTCCGATTCCCGTATGAAAACGGAAGGGTCGTATCTGGAGGAACTCCTGCCTTTGGTGTAACCCCAACAACGGTTTCTGGACTGTCGGAAGGTACCTTGGGTAATCCCGATGCCTCTTGGATGATTTACAAGCAAACCAATATTGGTGTTGATTTCTCTTTCTTCAAGGAAGTGCTATCCGGGATGGTAGAAGTTTTCAACGAGGATGTAACTGGCACACCAGTAAGGCGTGCGGATATCAGCAGCATCATCGGTATTGCCGTACCATTCACCAATGTAGGGATCAGCAACAACAGGGGTGCAGATGTGGTGCTGAAATTGCAAAAGCCCTACAGCAAGAACTGGAGCGCATACATCAAAACAATGGCAACCTTTACCAAGAACAAAATTGTTTATCAAGCTGAGGCCATCAGAGAAAATCCCTGGGAAGTCAGGACTGGCCTGCCCATTGGCCAACCCTTTGGATTGGTTGCTGCAGGTTTCTTCAAGGATGCCGCTGACATTGCCGCCAGTGCAAGATCATCTTATGAGGCAAATTTGAGGCCTGGTGATGTGAAATATGTTGACCAGAACAAGGATGGCCTGATTGATTTCCGTGATGACGTTGCAATTGGAAAGCCATTCAACCCTGAAATTTTTTATTCTGCAGAACTTGGTTTCAAGTACAAGAATTTTGAAATCAATGCACTGTTCACCGGTTCAGAGAGCAGAAGTATTTTCCTTCACAACTACGAAGTGTTCAGGTCATTTTTGCCGTCTTCTGCAAGACCAACCGACTATATTCTCAACAACCGTTGGACACCTGCTACAGCATCCACTGCAACCATGCCACGCCTGACCACAGTTGCCAACACCCACAATTATCGGAACTCCACTTTATGGTTGACAAATGGAAACTTTGTCCGCTTGAAGAGCCTGGAAATTGCCTACAACCTAAGCAACAACGCCCTCAAAAAGCTGGGCATGAAAACAGGTACCATTTTTGTAAATGGCAGCAACCTTGCAACATGGAGTGTTGTTCCGGAGGTTGATCCTGAAGGTCCTTCAGCAGGTATCCAGAACGATTATCCCATGTTGAAAGTGGTGAATGTTGGATTCAAATTGAATCTCTAATACAATAGCAATCAAGACATCAAAGAAATATCTAAAAGCGTATTCGATGCAAAAAATAAATGTTAAACAAGTGCTTCTGCTGACAGCTTCCGCTGCATTGCTGATGTTGTCATCCTGCGAAAAATCTTTTCTTGAAAAGCCTCTTGATGATTATGTTCCGTTGGGGGAATCATTTGAAGACATCAGGAATGCCAGAAACTGGATCAACAATATTTACAATGATCGTGTCAATGAGTATACCATTTTGGGCAACGCAGGATTCGCTGCTGGTAGTGACGAGGCCATTCATGGAAGTACAACCAATACCAGCCGGGTCTTTTACAATGGTTCATGGAACGCATTGAATACACCTTTTGATATTTGGGGGAAAAGCTTTACTACAGTAAGGAAGATCAATGTGTTTTTTGAGAACATCAAAAATGTAGTAGTCATTCAGAATGAAGACACCATCAAACTTTCCGACGATGGATTTGCCAATGCTTATTATCTTTTGGAACGGTTGAAGGGTGAGGCTTTTTTCCTGAGGGCATTCAATTACATTGAGATGTTTAAATATTATGGCGCAGTCCCCATTGTAACCAGGTCTTACGGGGCCACTGAGGATTTCAATCTTCCCAGGAATACGGTTGATGAAGTGGTGGCATTTATCAAAAAGGACCTTGATTCAGCCATGAAATATCTGCCAGAAAACTATGCCAGTTTCTATGGCCAGAGTTATGCCAACTGGCAGGGTCGTGCAGTAAAGTCTACCTGTTTGGCTTACAAGGCGAACGCACAATTGCTCTA
>CALPWM020000002.1 GCA_943327275.2 Chitinophaga pinensis | reverse complement strand
TTCTGGTCAAAACCCAGGCTGCTGAAACGTCCCTGAAATCCTGCTGTGATGGAATGTTTTCCAAACATATCGAGCCCCTTGGTATAGGCGGCAGAAAGACCAAGGTGGTTTTCTTTTAGGATACCATTGCCTGATTGATCAGACAGCATCAATAAGCCAAGACTCAACCTGTCTCCCTCTGGAATGAGTTTCTTAAAAACCGAACCATCGATGGAAGCAGTTGAAGTGGTGTATGCATTGCCAAATGAAGGCCATTGGTTCCTGTAGTTCGCTGAAACCCTTGCAAATCCTGAGAAATTGCCCGTATTGGCTGGGTTCAATGTCAAAGGGGATGAAAAAAATTGCGAAAAATGAGGGTCCTGTGCATAGGCCTGTAACGCAATAAAAACAAAGCTCAATATGGTCAGTCTTTTCTTCACTTTATCTGATGAGTGTGATATTTCCCTTGTACGTTTCGTTGGAACCATCCTGAAGTTCCACGACGATAAAATAAACATAGGTACCCATTGGAGCCTTGACTCCTTTGAACATCCCATTCCATCCAGCGGCATAGTCGTTGGTGCTGCTATTGTTTTTTTCAAAAACTTTCTCCCCCCAGCGGTTGAATACCTGAAACTGTTTTACCAGTTTGACATCCTTTCCTGCGATCACATAAAAATTATCGTTCAGCCCATCTCCGTCAGGTGTAAAAACGTTGGGCAGAATCAAATGTTTCTGCCAGAAAACATTCACCTTGATGGTAGCAGAATCCCTGCAAAGGTATTCTGAAGCGCCAACCACTTTCAATAGCATATTTGAGTTGCCTTTGAGCACAGGATCGGGGCAGGAGTTGCAGCTCAGCTGGTTGGAGGGTGTCCAGAGCAGGGTCTTGTATTTTTCTCCGCCATTGATGATTGATAGCTTAGTGGGCACACCCCGGAATATTTCGATCTCATCATCAGGCACATCAATGGTGAATGGCACATAGTTAGAACTGGACCTGTTGTTGTTCAGGTTGGATTCAAATTGTTTCAGGTCGCCATTGATGTATGCAAAAACTTTCCCTGTCTTACTCATTTTGATGCGGTGCCGAACCAACAAGCAGAGGTTGTTGAATGCTGTTGTTCTCAGTATTGTTGCGGTTCCCAGGAGGTTTGCTGGCCCAAGCAAGGTGTCGGCATCAAAATAGCGCATTTCAATGTTCTGCCTGAGGCTGCTGTATCCGTTGGCAAGGCATATAATTGAGCTGGCCACAAGGCTATCATTCTTTGAACAGAAAATGGCATTGGTGGTCAGGAATATATCGATGGGAAATACATTGACATTTGCAAATGCAGAGTCCGCACAGCCAAAACTGCTTTCTGCATATCCTTTGATTCTGGTAGAATCCACAATCCTGAAAATGGGATCCTTGCAGTTGGTACAATTGGCTGTTGCCCTGGCGGTCCACCTGATGTTGCTGGCACTGTCTCCGGTGCTTCGCATCATCAACTGTAAATCACTGTTGGTGTACACCGTGGTATCAGACGGGGAAACGGTAATCCTGAACTGGAAATTTCTCCTGCTGCTCTTGTTGTTGGTGTTGCTCAATTCAAGGAGTGTGTCGAGTTGGTCGAACACAGCGAAAACTGTATCCAATTTTGCCCTGTTGGCTGCGATGATGTGGGTATAGGTGATGCCACATTTTCCAAGTATTGGCTTATCCGTAACGAAGGTATTCTTGAGTTGCTGTGCTCCAGGAAGAACAGGATCCCTGTCATAGAAGGTTACAGGCATGTTGGCAGGGATGGTGTCGTATCCTGCATTGTAAATACCGAACACAATCCTGATGCTGTCTTGCTTGTAGCAATCCATATCAAAAATGGTAAGCACCCCATCAGGTTTAGGGTCCAGAACATTCATTGTATATGTTCTGGACATTTCTGTGCATGTTCCATTGGTAGATTCAAGGCTGATACTGTAAAGACCTGCCCTGGGAAACATGTAACTGAGGTCTTTGTCAGTACTGACCATGGTGATGTTGCCTCCAGTATGATCGCTTACAAACCATTTGAAAGCTGTGGCACCATAAGATTTGTTTACAAACCTTACGGTGTCGCTGTAGATGCCGGTTTCGGATGCAATGATTCTCTTGTCAGGTGAAAACCTTGAAGCAACGCCACAGTCTACAATCACATTGCCAACATAAGACCCAAAGCAGGCGTTGTTTGCATTGTATGCCTTTAATTTTATCTCATATTTTCCGGCCAGCGGAAAAACATATTTCAATGCAACAACATTGTCCACCAACACACCATTCACATACCATTCGTAGTTTGTGGCCCCAGTACTGCTGTTGTTGAACTGAACCTGATCTCCAATGATGGGGTGTGGGTTGGTGTTCCAGTCAAAACTGGTTTGAATATTTTCTGCACATGGAATATTGCACCTGTTGCTTGCAATCAAGCTACCACCATTGAAAGACTCCAAAAATGCACGCATCCTGTCTGCCTGTCCCTGCGTAAATACGGTTGGGCAAGGGCTGCCATAGTCCATGAAATTGGAAATATTGTCTGGCACATCTGATTTGAATGGTCCTGAAATGGTATCCGTTCTGCAGGAGTTCTCCGGATTGGCACAGGAGGAACCGGCAGTACTCCTGTCTGGTGGCGTATCGCAGACCAGGTCTCCATCAGTGGTGCAATCATTGTTGATGCAATTGGTTCCTTGAAAAGTGTGCAACAAAGAAAGGTAATGCCCCATTTCATGGGCAACCAGTGGTGTGCTGAGTCCACTGACCACCGCACCCACACCGGCACTGGCATAGCCTCCATATCCCGATCTTGTCCAAACGCCGCAATTGAAAGGGCTCGGAGGAATCTCTCCCTGAATTGAATTGACTACCCAAATATTGGCATATTTTGTCGGGTCCCAGTTGGTCAGGTATCCCAGTTTATCGCTTTCAAGGTCTACGTCAACATTTTCATAATAGGAATTCACCCTGTCAATGCCACTTGTCAGGCCGCCATTGGGATCGGTCCTGGCCAAGCAAAATTGTATCATGGTATTGGCCCCTAATGGGTCAACGCCATATACACCAAGATGTGCGAATGCATCATTCAACTCTTTCAAGGCATTGATGACCATCAGGTCAGTGATGGTAGCTGCATTGGAGTTGACAATGTGAAACACAACGGGAATGGTATAAACAACGGTTGGTTGATTTTTCTTGAAGAGGACTTTGTTTCGGATGGCTGTATTGAGATTTTTTTCATTTTGTACAAATGCAGGATCCTTTCTAAGTATGGACAATAGCACATCAGAGCCGCATTTTGGCAGCACATTCACTTGTGCTGAAGCTTGTTGAAAGCCGCAGGCATACAGGACTAACGCATAAAAAAGGATATTGCGAAGAAGCATAATTGGTACTTGAAAATAAGGGGTGTTCCAATCAAATGCAAGTCAGCAGTTCAATTTAACACTTTATATAGAGAAAAGAGAGGTTATCCCAAGAGATGCTTTTTGACCTTCTGGTAGAAGACAGGAACCTCATTCAAAGGATCATTCATCCCAAGTGTCTCAATGGGGACATTGCCCCTGTAATTGGAGGATTGGATGATGGAACAGAGCCGTTTCAGGTCCATGGGCGTTTGCGCCCCATTGATCAAAAGTTTTTCTTTTACCTGCCAGTTCACGGCCAATGGCAATGCTTTTCGGATCTCTTGGTAAGGATCTGATGCGATGAAATTACCGGTGTCCACTACCAGGCCCAGCCAAGGGCTGTTGATGGTTCCAATGAGTTCATGGCATTCATCTGCTGTTCTCAGAAAGTCATTGTGGTTCTGTATGCCCAGAACGATGCCAAAAGCTGCAGCCTTTTCAATGCATTTGTTGAGTGCAAACAAAATGCGGTCATTCACTCTTTTTCTCTCATCTCCTGTGCTGTATTGTTTCGCTGTAAAGACGCGCAACACGGGAGCTCCCATCTTGGCAGCTACTTCTATCCAACGCAAAACAATGTCAATTTCTTTGGCCAGTGCAGTATCATCGCTGTATGAAAATTCATTCCTTACACCGGTACCACTGATCTCAATCCCCAATGCATGCGCCTTTCTCTTGAAGTCAAAAATTTCAGCATCCGATGGGGTCGCAGGATAGGATGAAAAATAATATCCTGTCATGTCCACCGCATCAAAGCCTGTATTGGCGCAGAATTCAAGTATTTCTGCCTTGCTGATTTTTTTCTTCATCAGCATGTCATTGAAGGAGTATGCATTAAGGCTTAAGCGGAAGCGGTTTCCTTTTTTTGAAATGATGTCTTCAGAAAAAGGAACAGCCCTTGCCAACGAAATCGCTGGAAGGGCTGTGAGAAAATTTCTTCTGTTGAAATTGGGCATCTTATATTGTTGACATGTCAATGACGAACCTGTACTTGATATCACCCTTGATCATCCGCTCATAGGCCTCGTTTATTTGGGTGATGGCAATGGTCTCAATTTCCGCAAAAATTTGGTGTTCATGACAGAAATCAAGCATTTCCTGGGTTTCTTGGATGCTGCCAATCATAGACCCGATGATGCTTCTCCTGTTTTTGATCAGGGCAAAAGGAGATACTTTGGGTTGGTGCTCTGGTAAACCCACCACCAATAGCTTTCCATTGAGTGCCAGCAAATTGAGGTATTGTGTATAGTCATGGTCAGCTGAAATGGCATCCAGCACAATATCAAAAGTTGATGCATGATCATTCAGCACAGCCGGATCTTTGGCCAGGATAAAATGATGGGCGCCCAGCTTAGAGGCTTCCTGAACCTTGGAAGCTGAGGTACTGATAACAGTCACTTCTGCGCCAAAAGCCACGGCAAATTTTACAGCCATATGGCCCAGACCACCCAATCCAACCACAGCCACTTTCATCCCTGCCTTGACACCTGCAAATTTCAGGGGAGAATAGGTGGTGATGCCAGCACAGAGCAATGGGGCAATGCCCGCCAGGTTTTCCTGACCCTTGATCCTCAAGACATAGTTTTCATCAGTCACAATTTCAGCAGAATATCCACCCATGGTAAGCATGCCTGAACCATCTCTTTCTGGAGCGTTATAGGTTCCGGTCATCCCTTCCTCACAATATTGCTCATGATTGCTTTTGCAATTTTTACAGGTACGGCAGCTGTCAACCATCACACCCACTCCCACCGTTTGTCCAACAGTGAATTGTGTTACAGCACTGCCAACTCCTTTTACTTTCCCCACAATTTCATGGCCTGGTACCACTGGATAAACCGTGCCATCCCACTCACTCCTTGCGGTATGGATATCGCTGTGACAGATGCCACAGTAAAGAATTTCCACCTGAACATCATGAGGGCGAAGGTCTCTTCTTTGGATGTTCAGCGGTTCAATAGGAGATTGGCTACTGGTTGCTCCGTAGGCTTTTACAATTGACATATTTGCTTATTTGAATTGATTACTGTTTGGCAGCCAGGTATTTTGAAGGCTCTTTTTGGAATTCAGCCTTGCATTCTGCTGAACAAAAGCCATAGGCCTTGTCTTCATAATGGCAGGTATCACTGATTCCGGCAGAGACTGGCATCCCACAGGCAAAATCGGTTGTGTTGACCACCATTTCAGGTTTAAAATGGCTTTCGTTTTGCATGGACGGTGCTGTTTCAGCTGGTTTGTTTTCAGCAGCAGTATCCTGCTTGTTGTTGGAGCAGGCAAGGGCCATAGTGACAAAGAAAAGCGCGATGGCGATATTTCTCATTGTTTTCTTTTTGAAATTAATTAAAATCTACTAATTCCTGATACAGTACAAATTTGCGACAGCTTTGTCATATTCCATTGGAAACGGGTTAATTTTATCAATAAATTGTAGCAATGCGTTCAAATCAATCCTTCATGATGATCAGGCTTTTTAAACTCCCGGCTATTTGTTTATTGTTTCAATTTTTTTGTACCGTTTTGGTTGCACAAGAAAAAAATAAAAACAATTTACCCATTGGGGTTTTTGACTCGGGAACAGGTGGGCTGACAGTGCTTGAAGCCATGCTAACCTTAGATGCCTTCAACAACATTACCGGTAAACCCGGTGCTGACGGCAAACCTGATTTTGACAAGGAATATTTCCAATACCTCGCCGACCAGGCCAACATGCCTTATGGAAACTATGCCGCAGAAAACAAGACAAAGCTGCTCAAGGAACATGTGGTGAAAAACATGGATTTTCTGCTCAAACAGCAATATGACATCACCAGGACAAATGCTGCTGCAGGCCCTAAACAAAGCGTGAAAATGTTGGTGCTTGCCTGCAATACAGCTACTGCCTTTGCCTTGGATGAGGTCAAGCAGTTTGTACAAGACAATGGCACCAAGGCTCCTGTGGTTGGGGTCATCAATGCTGGCGTAAAGGCCGCCTTGGCCTACCAGTCCAGCCATGAAAAAGGGGCGATAGGCGTCTTCGCCACGGCAGGAACTGTTGCTTCTGATGGGTACCCAAAAACCATCAGGGCACTGGCTGCATCCATGCAGATGCCAGAGCCTGTGATTGTGAGCCAGGGCGGGTTTGGGCTTGCCGATGCCATCGATCGCGACTATAGTTTTTATGTTGATACGGCAAGTGCCTATAGAAAAGATTACAAGGGCCCATCTGTCAACAACATCAAATACAAAATTGATACGGCCCTGCTCAATGTGTACAAGTTCAACAAGGAGAACAACAAGCTGCTCTGCGAGTATGATGACAAGGGCAAGTGCCTGGATATCCAGCTCAACGACCCGGAGAACTATGTCCGTTACCACCTGGTCAGCCTGATTGAAAAAATGCGATCACAGGGCATCACCACACCCATGAATACCTTGATCCTTGGCTGCACCCATTATCCTTTCATGCGCGACACCATCAGAAATGTGTTGAATGAATTGTACAACATGAAGTTCAATGGACAATACGCCTATCGCTCCGTTTTGGCCAAGCATGTGGAGTTGATAGATCCTGCGGTAGAGACCGCGAAGGAGGCCTATATTGAAATGAGAAAACTTGCCTTGGGCAATAATCTGTCAAAGCAGTCCAATAAGTTCTTTATCACAGTCCCCAACAAGTCCTTGAAAGAAGTACAACTTCAACCCGATGGCTGGTTTACTTACGAATACAAGTATGGAAGAAACGAAGGGGCGAACAAGCCATTTGTGCTGTTCACCCCTTTTGATGATAAGAATATTTCTGAAGCTACTTATCAGCGGTTGAAAGCAGCCCTTCCTGCGGTGTATAGGGCTGTCCAATTGGCGAAATAACCAAGATGTTATATGATAACAATGAATAAACTCGAACTAAGCAAGAGACTGATTCATGAACATCAATCATTTATTGATTTTATCTCATCATTGTCAAACGAAGATTTGATAAGATCTCATGATAGCAAGTGGAACCCTGCACAACAATTAGAGCACGTATATCTTTGTCTTCGTCCAATTAAACTGGCACTCAGCCTGCCCAAGGTTGTTCCTGCCATTCTTTTTGGGAAGTCAAAAATCGGAAGCAGAAGTTATGAATCCCTGGTTGAGGCCTATCAATTCAAATTGAATAACGGGGGCAAATCTCCATCAATGTATAAGCCAAAAAAGTCAGTGCGAGATGTTGGCAAATTGAAAATAGACTTAATCCATTTAGTGAATAACATAAGCAATAAGCTAAGTCACTTTCAGGAAAATGATCTAGACAGTTTTTTATTGCCTCATCCACTGTTGGGCAAATTGACGGCAAGAGAGTTGCTTTACTTTGCAATTTATCATGTTGGGCATCACCAAAAGCAAATAGAAAAGTAAATCATGTTTTCATGACAAACACTTGCTTGTGGAAGGCCACAATTTCATTGTTGGTTTAAAACTTTTTTAATCCATCGGGATGCAATAAACACAATTCTTCCAGCCAGACGTAAGCCAATCCACAACTCATTTCCCCTCTACCACTTTCAGGGTCCAAACATGATCAGTAACTGCTTTCATTTCAGCAGGAATCATGATTTCATAACCTGTGCTGGTCTTCTTCCATTTCAGGTTTTTCTTGCTGCCCAACATGCTGATGATTGCCTTTTCAGGGATGTCGATCTTGCTGATGTTGATTTTGCCTTCAGCAGGAAAATCAAACAAGAAAATATACTGTGTATTGCCGTCTTTGGATTTCGTGAAGCGGATATTCTCCCCTTCATTGAAGGCCTTGTTCATCCTGCTTCCGTAAATTCCTTCGCCATTGACCTTGATCCAATCTCCCATGCCTTTCAAACGGTCGTATGCATCAGCATCCAGTTCGCCATTGGCGTCAGGGCCGATGTTTAACAGGAAATTCCCACCCTTGCTCACCACATCAACCAACTTCTCCACCAACTCATTGGTAGGCTTGTATTTGTCATTCGGCACATGGCTCCAGCTTCCCGCCATGGTCATGCAGGTTTCCCATGGATAAGGCAATCCGGTTTCCGGAATATGTTGTTCTGGTGTAAGGTAGTTCTGATGCTCACCAGGAACAGCCCTGTCAACCACAATCAGCTTGGGTTGTTTGAGGCGAGATTTTCTGACAATTTCCGCCATGTTGATGTCCTGGCTTTGGGGATTCCTGGCCACCCTTGAATTGTCGTAGATTTCCAGCAATTCTGTTTTGATTTCTTCGTCAGTTTTTTTGCGCACCCAGCCGCCATCCAGCCAAAGGATATCGATGTTGCCATAGTCCGTCATCAGTTCATTGATCTGGTTATGGGTGAATTCCTCGAACTTTTTCCATTGCTCGGGATGTTTCCTGATCGAGTAGTTCGGGTTGCGATCGCTGGCGGGGAAACGCTTCCACCAATAGTAATCAGAGTGCCAGTCGGGTTTTGAAAAATAGGCACCGATCCAAAAGTTTTCCTGGCGGAAAGCACTGAAAACCTCTTTCGCAATATTGCTCCTGGGGTTGCTGGAAAAAGGAGTCCCCTTGTCTGTGATCTTGTAGTCGGTATACTTGGTGTCGAACATGCTGAATCCGTCATGGTGCTTCGTGGTGAAGACCATGTATTTCATGCCGGCTTCTTTTGCCGCCGCCGCCCATTTTTCTGGGGCAAATTTTGTAGGATTGAAGGTGTTTTTCAGTGCCTCATACTTTTTCACGTAGTCATTGTATTCAGTAGCCACGCCTTTTTTCCAGGCATCGATCGCCCAACCCACGTCTTCCGGGCAAATACTCCAGCTTTCCACAACGCCCCATTGGCTGTAGGGTCCCCAGTGCATCAACAGACCGAATTTCAAGTCCTGCCATTCTTCCAGCCTTTGCTGGATAGCAGGGTTGGGGTCAGGGTAGTAGGCTTTTTCTTGCGCGCTGATCACCATACTCATTAACATTATTGTGGCACAAAGGAATTGCTTGATGAATTTCATGGTTCACTTGTTTGAATCTAAAATAGCCAACTTGGTGAAAAAAACAATGAAAGATGTGAAATTCAACATTTCCTAAAAATATGGCCTACCTACCTTCAACCTTTAAACAACAATGGAATGAATAAAATATCAAAACTTGGTATATTTATGGAAAATATTGTCATGGGGAAAAATACCTCAATGTTGTTGGGTGATCATTTTGAGCAGTTCATTCAGCAACAGGTTGATTCAGGTCGTTTCAGCTCAGCGAGTGAAGTCGTTAGAAACGCGTTAAGGATGATGGAAGCAGAGGAGATACAAAAGAAAGCCCTCAACAAAGCCCTTGCAAGTGGCGAGAAAAGTGGATTTTTCACAGATTTTGATCCTAAGGCCCACCTGAAAAAACTAAAGCAAAAAACTTCATGACTGCAGGGTTTAAAATTACCAAAGCTGCCGTCAGGGATCTCGAAGATATCTGGACTTTCACCAAAAAAAGATGGACAGAACAACAGGCTGACCGCTATTACCAGCTCATTGTTGATGAAATCCAATTCATTGTAAAAAATCCCTACTTGGGTATCCAATACGAAAATATCAGGGCAGGATACCGAGCCTCCAAGGTAAAATCACATTTAGTTTTTTACAGGTTTCAAGATGGCCAGGTTGAAATCATCAGAATATTGCACGTGCGGATGAATCTTCCTGATCATCTCGCTGATGGGTAGATGTTGAAGAGAACTGATGCTTTTTCGGTATTTTCGGTTTCCAAATTTTCACGAATGAAACCAATACGAATCTGCCTGGTATTGATGGCCACAGTGTTCATCTCCCAAATGCTTCAAGCCCAAAAAGACACTGCCTTCACGCGCTACAAAAACCTGCCGCTGAAAGCCAGCAGGATGATGGATCTCAATACCAATGAGGGTACCTGGACTTCTGTAGACATCAGTCCGGATGGCAAGACCATTATTTTTGACATGATGGGCGATTTGTACACCATTCCCGCCGCAGGTGGAAAGGCCACACAAATCACGCGTGGTTTGGCTTTCGATCAGCATCCTCGCTATAGCCCCGATGGTAAAAAGATCCTTTTCGTATCCGACAAAAGCGGTGCAGAAAATATCTGGTATATTGACACTGAGAAAAAAGATACGGTTCAACTTACCAAGGAAATCAACCAGAATTTCCCTTCTGCTGATTGGACGCCCGATGGCAAGTACATTGTTTACTCCAAGGGAAGAAGGGTCAACAAGCTCTACATGATCCACAAGGATGGTGGTGCAGGCACGCAACTCATTGATGAGCCCGCAACTTTGAAGACCATTGATCCTGCCATCAGCCACGATGGAAAGTTGATCTACTATTCATTCCGCACAGGATCCTGGAATTACAATGCCCAACTTCCGCAATATGAAATTGGTGTCTATGACCGCAGCAATGCAAGAACCACCAAACTTACCTCACGCTATGGATCTGCTTTCACGCCCGTACTCTCGGGTGATGGCAAATGGTTGGTCTATGGCACCCGGTTTGAAGACAAAACCGGCTTGGTGATCCGTGATCTCAAAACTGGCGATGAGCGTTGGTTGGCCTACCCTGTGCAAAGGGACGACCAGGAATCCATCGCGGTTTCCGGAGTTTTGCCCGCCATGACTTTTACGCCAGACGATAAACATCTCCTGGCTTCGTTTGGCGGAAAAATCAACAAGATTGACATCAGCAATGGCAGCTATACCGAAATCCCTTACGAAGTGGATGGCAAGCTGGAACTCGGACCTGAGGTGCTTTTCAAGTATCCCATCAAGGATACATCTGCTGCCATGGCCAGCCAGATCCGCGATGCTGTTCCTTCTCCTGATGGAAAGCAATTGGCCTTCACGGTATTGAACAGGCTTTATGTAATGGATTATCCCAACGGAAACCCCAAGCGGCTTACCGCCAACGAATTCACCGAGGCCCAGCCTTCATGGAGTCCCGATGGCAAAAAAAGTGTTTTCAGCACCTGTTCATCCAACGGTGGTCATGTTGTTTCGGTTGATGTGAACGGTGCAAATGCAAAAACACTCACAACCGTCCCAGGGCTCTATGCTTCGCCACGCTATAATATGTCAGGTGATAGAATCGTTTATGTTCATGCGCCGAACCAAAAATTCAGGGATGCCTTTGATCCGGGTTATGATGATGCTGAAGACCTGCTGTGCTGGATGAATGCAACAGGTGGACAGGAAAATGTGATCGACAAGGCCAATGGCCGTTACAATCCTCATTTCTCCATCAATGATGACCGCATTTATATGAATGCAGGCGGCAGCCTGATCTCCATCAAATGGGATGGCACCGATCAAAAAACACATGCCAAAATCAGTGGCATCACCACCTATGGCTCGATTACCATGTACAAAGGCAAACCCATGGTAGATCCCTGCATTGTTCCACAGGAATTAACAACAGAAGACGCCAGGGAAAACAATCCTGCATCCCCCGCCAGCGAAATCTGGCTTTCTCCCAAAGGAGAAAAGGCCATCGCCAAGGTCAATAACAATATCTATGCAGTCACGATTCCATCAACAGGAAAAACGATTTCTATTTCTGTTGCAGATGCCAGCAGTGCTGAGTTTCCAAGCAAGAAACTGACAGAGATTGGTGGTGAGTTTCCTGCCTGGTCTGCCAATGGAGAGAAGATTCATTACAGCCTGGGTGCAGCCCATTTTGTGTATGACCTCATCCAGTCCGATAACCTGGACGACAGCCTGAAAGCTGCCAAGAAGTTGGCGGACCTCAAGGCCCTCACCGACACTGACAAGAAATCAGCGGCAGACACATCAAAAAAGTCTACTGCGAAAAAAGAAGATCCAAAATATACTCCTGAAGAAACCTGGGTCAAGGTCTACTTCAAGAAAGACAATCCCGAAGCAACCATCCTGCTCAAAGGTGCACGCATCATCACCATGAAAGGCGATGAGGTGATTGCCAAAGGGGATGTATTGATCGTGAACAACCGCATCAAATCTGTGGCCAAAAACATTGCCGCGCCCAAGGGTGCCAAGGTGATTGATGTTGCGGGTAAAACGGTGATTCCGGGTTTTGTGGATGTGCATTCACACATGTGGCCGAGCTGGGGAATCCACAAAAACCAGGTCTGGATCTATGCGGCCAACCTGGCCTATGGCGTTACCACCACCCGTGATCCGCAGACAGCCACCACAGATGTACTTACCTATGCAGACATGGTGGAAGCCGGGCAGATGGTTGGTCCGCGTGTATATTCAACGGGGCCTGGCGTAGGGTATTGGGCCTACAACATCAAGGACTCTGCGCAAGCAGAGAATGTGCTCAAGCAATACAGCAAATACTACAATACGCAATACATCAAGATGTACCTCACTGGCAACAGGCAGGCCAGGCAGTGGATCATCAATGCATCCAAGAACCAAAAACTCATGCCCACCACCGAAGGTGGATTGGATTTCAAATTGAACATGACCAACCTTTTGGATGGCTATCCTGGTCATGAACATTCTATTCCGATCTTTCCATTGTACAAGGATGTGACCAAGGTTGTGGCTGATGCAAAGATGGCTGTAACGCCTACCTTGCTGGTCTCTTATGGCGGACCATGGGCAGAGAATTATTATTATGAAACCGACAATCCTTACAGCAACAAGAAATTGCAATTCTTCACGCCCTACGAAGAGCTTGCTGCAAAGTCCAGGCGCCGTGCAACATGGTTTCTTCCTGAGGAACATGTATTCCAAAAACATGCGCAGAGCATGAAGTCAATTGTTGAAAAGGGTGGGATTGCCGGAATCGGCTCCCATGGCCAGTTGCAGGGCCTTGGATTCCATTGGGAAGTATGGGCCATGCAAAGCGGTGGCATGAGAACAATTGATGCACTGAAAGTGTCTACCATTCAGGGGGCTGAGGCCCTGGGGCTTGACAAGGACCTGGGCAGCATCGAAGCAGGAAAGCTTGCAGACCTAATCATCCTTGATAAAAATCCACTGGACAATATTCGCAACACCAATACCATCAAATTCGTCATGAAAAACGGAAGATTGTACAACGGAGACAATGGAGATGAGATAGCGCCTGCTGTGAAAAAACTGAACAGAACTGAGTGGGAAAAAGCCGCACCATCCATCACAACAACGGTGAAGGAATAGTAGCCCATCACAAGAACATAAAAGCAGAACAACAACGAGGGATGGCAACAACGCTTTCCCTCGTTGTTTTTTAATAACTTGGCATCATGAAATTTTTGCTCTCCCTTTCCATATTGTTGATGTCCATCGCCGCAGATGCACAACCCATCGATACCACTGAATGGAATGCTTACATGAAAAATACCAGGCTGCATTGGGACAGCTTGGGAACAGATTATTACGATGGCATCATTGCTGGCAATGGTAAGCTTGGTGTGAATGCGTACCGTGAGGGAGAAAAGGCCATCAGGTTTGATGTAGGAAGGTCTGATGTAACGGATCAACGTCCTCATTATCCCGACAGCATGTTCACCCAACAACTGGTTTCACGCCCGAGATTACCGATTGGGAAAATGGTGATCAGGACTGAAGGTAAAATTCTTGGTGCTGACCTTGACCTTGATATCTACAACGCGATTGCCAGAGGCAGTATCAGTACATCCAATGGAAGGGTCGAGCTTTTTTTCTTCGTGCCATCAGGGGAAGACATCATTCATATCGAAGCATCCGAACTCGGTGGTGAAAAAATATTTTGCGAGTGGGTTGCGGAGCAAAGCATTTCACCGCGCATTTCTTTTGGCAGGGGCGATTCCAAATTGTACAAATACCAGAACAATCCTGATTTTGAAATGAAGGATTCTGCCGGATACGGCATTTGTTACCAGCCCCTGCTCACAGCAGGTGAATACGCAACAGTATGGAAACATGCTGCATTCAAGGAAAAACATGTGATTGATGTTGCCGTTGGATACAGTGACGGTGATAAAGGGAACTCAAGGCCCGAGGCCATTGCCGCCATCAAGCGTTTTCAATCAAAACCATTGGACCAAGTCATGGCAAAACACAAGGGCTGGTGGAATGCTTACTTCAAAAAAAGCTTTATCTCCATCCCCGACAAAAGGGTTGAAACCTATTACTGGCTTCAGTTGTACAAGCTCGCTTCCGCAACAAGGGAAGACAAGCCCATCATTGATCTCATGGGTCCGTGGTTCACTTCCAAAACGCCATGGCCAGGCATTTGGTGGAACCTTAACCAACAACTTACTTATTCACCCATGTTTGCATCCAATCACCTCGAACTCACAAAACCCTTGTTTGCATTGTTGCACAAGAACAGGCAAAACCTGATCAACAATGTGCCTGAACAGTGGAGAAATGATGCATCCGCATTGGGAAGAATTTCAAGCTTCGATATGGTGGCCCCATTGAACCAGCATGACCTCAGAAAGGGCCAGTTTGAACCAGGAGACCTGGTCTGGATCATGCTCTATTATTACCGTTATTATCAATACAGCGGAGACAAGGATGAACTGAAAACAAACATCTATCCACTACTGAAACGTACTGTCAACTACCTGATGCACCTGCTCAATAAAGACGAGAACGGCATTTATCATCTTGTCAAATCACATTCGCCTGAGTATGCAGATGCAGAAGATGCGCATTATTCATTGTCTGGTCTGATTTGGGGATTACAAACACTGTTGCATGTAGAGCAGCTGCTGAAGCTCAATGATCCCGATAAAACCAAATGGAGCGAGGTGCTCCAGCGCCTCACCCCATTGCATACCAGTGACAAGGGGTTTATGATTGGTCGGAATGTTGACCTGACCTCATCCCACCGCCATTATTCTCATCTCTTGGCCATCTATCCCTACCGTTTGTTGGACATGAAAAATCCTGCCCACAGGGAAATGACCACAAGGTCCATCAACCATTGGCATTCCATGCCAGCGGCCTTGGCAGGCTATTCATATACCGGTGCTTCTGCCATGTATTCCCTTTTGGGTGAGGGTGATAAGTCGATCAAATACCTCAATGATTTTTTAAACAGGCATGCAGAACCTGGAGGCCTCTACGCTGAGTCAGGCCCATGTTTTGAGACACCCATGGCATTTGCCACCAGCCTTTTGGAAATGATGATCCAAAGTGATGATGGGAACATCAGCATTCTGCCTGCTATCCCTTCTGAATGGAGGGAAATGTCTTTCAAAGACCTCGCTGCTGAAGGAGCCTTCAGGGTCAGTGCTGTCATGTATGATGCAATCCTTCAACAAGTACAGGTCAAAAGTTTGGCAGGAAACAGGTGTTCACTCGACATGATTTCAACATTTGATTTTGATATTGTATCAGACAAAAGGGGAATTGTAGTTCCTGTTGTAAAAAAATCCAATGGGCATGTCAACTATTCTTTCGATACCAAAGCCGGTGAAACCATCACGCTGAAAAGAAAGAACATGAGTACCGCAAAGGATTTGCTGGTGCATTTCAAAGAGGGAGATTTCAAGTGGGGACTCAACAAGACCTACCTAAAAAAGGGAAATCTCAAAGACCGCCCATTCTTTTAACGATAATTTCTGCGCTGCCGGTCCTAAAAAAACTAAATTTAAATCCTGAATCCCATACATGAAGTCATTATTCTCTGCCACTGCCATCCTCTACATCCTTGTCTGCTCTTGCAATCAGCCGGCTGCGCCAAAAAAATATGCATCTGTAGAAGACAGCCTCTTGCATTGTGCTTCTAACTTGCCTGCAAGGTATGCTGTTGCTGCATCAGACACCAGTTTCTCCAGTGCCGCAGACAGCGCTTCACACGAGGGAATGGTTTGGATTGCAGGTGGTGAATTCATGATGGGTGCCAACGACGACGAAGGAAGGGAAGATGAATATCCCCAACACCGGGTGAAGATCAGTGGGTTTTGGATGGATGCAACTGAAGTCACCAATGCCCAGTTCAAAAAATTCGTGGATGCCACAGGATATGTGACCACTGCAGAAATTGCTCCTGATTGGGAGGAAATAAAAAAACAGGTGCCTGCCGGAACACCCAAGCCACCAGACAGCGTTTTGGTTGCAGCATCACTGGTATTCCAAAAGCAAGCCCCCGGCACTGGCCTGGGAGACCCCAGCCAGTGGTGGGACTGGAAAAAAGGAGCCAGTTGGAAACATCCCAAAGGGATTGGCAGCAATATCATTGGTAAGGAAAATCATCCTGTTGTGCATGTTTCCTGGGACGATGCCATGGCTTATTGCAAATGGGCTGGAAAGCGATTGCCTACCGAAGCGGAGTGGGAATATGCTGCAAGGGGAGGAAGAACGGATAAATATCCCTGGGGCAATGAAGACATTGAACAAGGCAAGCCAAAGGCCAATACCTGGCAAGGAACATTCCCAAGCACCAATACCAACTGGGATAAATTCCCTTCTTCATCTCCAGTGAAGACTTTTCCAGCCAATCGGTTTGGTCTCTATGACATGGCTGGTAATGTCTGGGAATGGTGTTTTGATTGGTTCAGGGATGATTATTATGCAAAGGTCAGTGGGCAGATATCCATCGATCCCAAAGGTCCGTCAGACAGCTATGATCCACAGGAGCCAACTGTACAGAAAAGGGTTGTCAGGGGAGGATCTTTTCTCTGCAATGCCTCTTATTGCAAAGGATACAGGGTAACATCAAGGATGAAGACGGCGACAGATACAGGGCTGGAACATACTGGATTCAGGTGTGTGGATTAGGCAGCAAAAGATTCGTGTAGATTATTTGAAATAAATGAATATGATGGGTTCCAGATTAAATGCATTGCTCAATGTTGCAGGCCTTTTTTTGGTACTGGCAGTGAATGCCCTTGCCAATATTTTGCCGATCAATGGGTATAACACAGGGCAGATTTCAGGCTTTTACCCTAACTTTTTTGTGCCGGCGGGTTTCACTTTTGGCATTTGGGGAATTATTTACTTTCTATTGATAGGGTTTGTTTTTTGCAGCCTTTTTGCTGCCTTTGGAAAATTCAATGAGGCAGCGAAGATAGCCATCAACAAAGCCGGACCTTATTTCCTGGCAACCTGCGTGCTTAACGCAGGCTGGATTGTTGCCTGGCATTATTTATACCTGGGTCTCTCCCTGGCCATCATGGTAGCTTTTTTACTCGTCCTTTTACGCTTGTACATTGCCATACGACCCATGAAAAACCAGATGCCTTTCTTTTATAGGCTTTGGACCTTCCATAGTTTTGTGGTCTATCTGGCTTGGATCTGCGTAGCCACCATCGCCAATGTTACGGCATTGCTCGTAGGGGTTGGTTGGCAGGGTGAACCTTTGTCGCCTCAAATCTGGAGCATGATCATGATACTGGTGGCCCTTGTGCTGGGTGTCTTTATGGTGGGCAAACAAAAACAACCTGCATTTGGATTTGTATTGGCTTGGGCATTTTGGGGCATCTACTCCGCGCAGTCTCCCGAATCCAGGATGATCGGCTTAACTGCAGGTCCAGCTTGGGCTTTTATTTTTTCATTGACAGTGACCATCCTTATTAAATCAAAAACCAAATCACTACCGGGATAGGGTTTGTTGTTGAGTTGATAATCCCTGGTGCCAAACAGCCCCAGATTCTTTATTTTTGTCCCATGACGATCAGTTCAACATGTATTGAGGTTTTTAAGCAAGCAGTAGCGGCATACCATTTGCACAACAACGTCGACCAAGCGGTCAACAATCCATTTGCTGAAGGGAGTTTTGAGCATCTTCTTTATGCTAAAAATCATGTTGATACGGTGCAATGGCACCTGGAGGATATTGTAAGGGATCCTCACATTGATCCTGTTGCAGGCATTGAACTCAAGCGGAGAATAGACAGGTCAAATCAGGTGAGAACTGACATGGTGGAGCAGATTGACGATTATTTTTTAGACTTGTATTCTGGGGTTGATACAGTAGCCAACGCAAAACTCAATACCGAAAGCCCTGCATGGGCAATCGATCGCTTGTCCATTCTCATCCTCAAGATTTACCATATGCAGGAAGAGGCGGTAAGGGTAGAGGCAACGGAAGAACACCGTGCAAAATGCTCAGCCAAGTTGCATGTGCTGTTGGAGCAACAAACAGATCTTTCTGGCTCAATAGACGAGCTTTTGGCTGAGATCAGTGAAGGTAAAAAGCAGATGAAGGTGTATCGACAGATGAAAATGTACAATGACCCATCCCTGAATCCTGTTTTATACAACCTTGAGAAAAAATGAGCAGTTCCCCGATCAGGCAAAAGATTTTGGTGATGCGGTTTTCTGCATTGGGCGACGTGGCGTTGACCATCCCCGTGTTGAAGGCTTTTCTCGCCACCAACAAGGATGTATCTGTTGTTATGGCCAGCGAACAACAGTTGGCAGGACTGTTTAGCGGCATTGAGCGGCTGGAGTTTGAGGGATTTGACCTGAAAGGTGAATACAAAGGGTTCACTGGTATATTCAAGATTTTCAATACGCTTAAGAAAAAGCATGATTTTTCGCTGGTTGCCGATCTTCATGGCGTCATTCGCACCCATGTATTGAGGGTTCTTTTTGAAGCCAGCCGGCGGAAAACAGAAGTCATCAACAAGGGACGAATTGAAAAATATGCCCTTGTCAGGAAGGAAAATAAAATCTTCAGACCCTTGCCCCATGCTACAGAACGCTATGCTGATGTGTTCCGAAGGCTCGGTTTCAAAATCAATCTTCCACCGGTTGATAACACTTTGAATAAGTTGGATCCAAAAGAAGTTGTCGTGAAAATTGGTTTTGCCCCTTTTGCGAAACATGCTGCCAAAATGTATTCCTTGGATAAGTTCAAGGAGATCGTCCAGTATTTTGACCGAGCCCCTTATGAATTGTATTTTTTTGGGGGAAAAGGGGCTGAGCGCCTTTTATTGGCTGATTGGGAACACATATTTAGCCGTGCAGTACCGATGTCCGCTACCAGCTCCATTGCGGAAGAGCTTGGAATCATGGGGGAGATGCGGGCAATGGTTACCATGGATTCAGCAAATATGCATTTGGCTTCTTTGGTGAATGTTCCTGTCATCTCCCTTTGGGGTCCCACCCATCCCTACGCAGGATTCTATGGGTTTCAACAAGACCCATTGAATGCAGTACAGGTTAGTCTCTCTTGTCGCCCATGTTCTGTCTTCGGAAATACCAATTGTTGGCGTGGAGACTATGCCTGTATGGAGCAAATTACACCTGAAATGGTAGAGGAAAAGCTGCTTAAATTGCTGAAAGGATAAAAAATAGGTGAAAAAATATTTTTGTTCTTTAATCCTTATTATGATTGTTTATCAATTATTTACACATTAGTGATTATCTTAATTGATTAAAAAAACACCTTTTTTACATGTTTTTGCCTTATATTCTATCTGTAGTGATTGATATTGTTCACGAATGTCGAAGCTCTGCTTTTTTTTGTTGCTTTTTATTTTTGGTTATGGACCATTTTCCCTAGGGCAGGGAATACCCCCAATTTTAAAAAAACTTTCATCCCACAGGGGGACCATCCTTGTTTATTCTCAACACAAAGAATCACTTGTTGATTTATCTGACCTTCCTTCCAATTTTAGCACTGAAGGGTATAATTTAGTCAAAGATTCTTCCGGGCTTTATGTTTTTCCACAGGGTACAGGTAGAATATATAAATTGGATACATCCCAAGGGGGATATCGCTGGCAACGGATTGATTCTACCTACTTCACCGGTTATAATTTCCGCAGTATTGCATTTAGCCTAGATTCGGTTTTCTACTCATTTGGTGGTCAAGGGTTTTGGAATACAAACGGTACGTTGAGAAACTTTAATCCTTATAGCAATCAATGGGATGCTACCATGTTGTCTGAAAATATTTACTGGGCTAAAGCGGCGGATGGATTTTTTATGATTGATACCGCATCAAAGACCTTGTCAATCAGGGCGATGTCAAAACAGTCCCATGAGGTCTTAAAAAGCAGTAATGCAGAGAAGATCAAAGAGGGGCTTTATCGGTTGAACATCAAAACTGGAGATTGGACCAAGATGGGTAATATGCGGGATACTATCCATCACATTGCGGCAACCTTACCATGGGGCCTATTGGATGATAATTTTGGAGTATTGGACCTTATTAACAATCGCTATTGCAGGTTATCAAATCAAATCCTTTCCAAAATTAAAGCCATTTTCTCCTCCAACAAGTATGCTGATCTTGCCGTAGCCAGTTTTGCCATTGATTCTGTATTGTACTTGGGAAATCAATTCGATCCATATGATTCAGTGGTAATCTCACGCGCAGACCTCATTGACACAGGCATTCCTGTTTATACCCCCCTTAAATCTCCAGGATTGCTGGACAATGTTGAAGCAGAATCTTTTTTGTTGGTCATCCTTGGTTTTCTAAGCTCCTTTCTTGGTCTTTTGCTGTACAAAGCCAAGAAAGCACAACCCAATCTTGCAGTTCAATCTTTGTCTGCATCTATCGATAGTCAGAAAGCCGTTGTAGCACCTGAATCGCCAAAACACCAAACATCTTTTCGATCCACCCGCATCCTCGAATTGCTTGAGGAGCGGGAGCGATCATTGCTTGAATTCCTTTTCAACCACTCTGCGGATGAAAGGCTTACTTCCATTGATGAGATCAATAAAGTATTAGGGGTTCAGAACCGATCAGTAGAAATCCAAAAACGCATGCGCAGCGATGTGATAGGCTCCATCAACCAAAAGCTGAACATCGTCACACGGGATAAAAAACCTGTGGTGGACAAGCAGCGCTCAGAATTTGACAAACGCAGTTTCGAGTATTTTATCCAGCCAGCCCACATGGAACTTGTTGAGAAAATCATTCGGAAGAAGTAATTGGATTTTCCGTATTTCGCCATATAAAACAATAACTTCTCGTAAATTTGTTTGTTAATTCGAGATTATGATCAAAACAGGAAATATCACCGTAAGCATTTATACAGAAATGACACCCAATCCAGAGACGATGAAGTTTGTGGCCAACAAGCTCCTCTATCCTGGAAAGAGTGTTGATTTTCAAGACATTGAAAAGGCAAAACCTTCACCTTTGGCGCTTGAACTTTTCAGTTTCCCCTTTGTAAAAGGGGTGTTCATTGCCAGTAATTTTGTCACCCTGACAAAAACAGCCGAAACAGATTGGGACGATGTAAAGCCCTCCATCCGTCAATTCCTCAAGGATTACCTTGAAGACGGCAAAGCAATTGTCAATGAAGATGAACTGCCTGCAGCACAATCAACCGACGGCAATATTGTGCTATCAGAAGATGGGGATGTTGTAAAACGCATCAAGGAATTGCTGGAAAACTATGTGAAGCCCGCAGTAGAAATGGACGGCGGCGCAATCCAGTTCAAGAAATTTGAAGATGGTATTGTAACCCTTATGCTCCAAGGTTCCTGCAGCGGTTGTCCCTCTTCCATGATCACATTGAAATCAGGTATCGAAGGAATGATGAAACGCATGATTCCGGAAGTAGTGGAAGTGGTGGCGGAAGCAGAGTAAATCCCATTTCATGGATTTCCTTGAACTAACCGCCATCTTCTCTGGCATCATCTCCGTTTGGTTTTCAAGAAAAGAAAGCATCTGGGTTTACCCAACAGGGTTGATTGGTACCATCCTCTATGTTTACCTCAGTTTCAAAGGCGATCTTTTTGGTGAGGCATCCGTAAACCTCTATTATACCATCATGAGTATTTATGGTTGGTACAATTGGATGAGGCGCAACAATGAACAACTGCTTGTGGTACAGATTCAATTTGCCACACGAAAAGAGTGGGCACAGCATTTGACTTTTTTTGTCACCATCTATATGGCCATTTTCTTTTCCCTGACTTATATACAAAAAGCATTTGCGCCAGGCGCTATTCCCTGGGCAGATGCACTGGCATCCGCATCTGCTTTTACGGGCATGTGGCTCATGACAAGGAAGAAAGTCGAAAGCTGGATCTGGTGGATCATCACCAATATCTGTTCCATCCCCTTGTATTATTCAAAAGGCTATACCTTCACGGCTGTTTATTATGCTATCCTCCTGGTGCTGGCCATCATGGGGTTGCAGGAATGGAGAAAAAAAGCAAATGAATATTCAAGATCCTAAGCAGATCATCAAAATTGTAGCCATCGGCCCTGAATCAACAGGGAAGAGCACATTGTGTGCTGCATTGGCAAAGCATTTTTCAACCATCTGGTGCAAGGAATACGCCAGGGAATATTTGCTGGAGCATGGCACTGATTATAGCTATCAAGACTTGCTTACCATTGCAGAAGGTCAGTTAAAGCTGGAAGATGAGGCCACAGCAGAGGCCATTGCATTGCACAAACAAACCGGAGCCCAAGGCCTTCCAATACTGTTCCTCGACACAGACATGCAAGTCATGAAAGTATGGTGTGAATTTGTTTTTGGCAATTGCCACCCCTTCATCCTCAATAAAATTGTTCAGCGAAAATATGACGGCTATCTGCTCTGCAAGCCAGACCTGCCCTGGATCAAGGATGAGTTGAGGGAGTATCCTGATATGGAAACCCGCGACAAGCTATACCATCACTACAGGGACATCCTGATCAATCAGTCCCTTCCCTGGTATGAGGTTGCCGGTCAGGATCCAGGAAGAAGCCAATCAGCCATTGATTGGGTAAGCAGCTTGCTGCGGTAGTAATGAAGATTTGTTAATCCTTAATTTGCATCTCAATGATGAATCCCGCATTACAATCACCTGACATAGATTCCCGATCAAACCAACAACTTCGTTGGGCTTTTTATGCCTTTTGGTTAATGGTTTCAATGGTGCAGGCTGCAGGAACGGAGTTGTTTGATGATGAGGCCTATTATTGGGTCTATTCCCGTTTCATCGACTGGGGTTATTTTGACCATCCACCCATGATTGCCGTGCTGATCAAATTGGGAACGGCTATTTTGCCTGGAGAATTGGGATTAAGGTTTTTCATTGTCTTGATGGGTACTGCCACCATCGCCCTGATCGAATACCTCACCAAACCCAAAGACATCAGGCTTTTCTTTGCCATTGTACTCAATATGGCTGTGTTGCAAATCGGCGGCATCATTGCAGTGCCAGATATTCCCTTGTTGTTTTTTACTGTACTGTTCTTCATTTGTTACCAACGCTTTGATGAGAAAAATGATTTTATCAGTGCCATCGCCCTTGCACTTGTTATTGCCTTGTTGCTATACAGCAAATACCATGGCATCCTGATCATTTTCTTTACCATTCTCTCCAATCCATCCATCCTGACAAGATGGAAAACTTTGTTGATCATTCTCCTTTCTGTAGGTCTTTTCATGCCCCATGTCATCTGGCAAATCCTGCACGGTCTTCCCTCCATCAACTACCATCTTTTTGAACGCCTATCACCTCCATACAAGGTTTCGTTTACAGCGGATTTTGTATTGGGTCAATTGCTGATTGCCGGTCCATTGGTGGGATGGATGATCATATGGGCGGCCCTGAAAAACAGGTATGCCAATGCTACCGAAAAGGCCATGTATTGGTCGCTGATCGGCACGTATACCCTGTTTTTTCTTTCCTCATTCAGGAGCCGAACAGAAGCCAATTGGACCATCCTGCTGATGGCACCGCTGGTTGTTTTGTCTTACCGTTATCTCAGCCAAAACAAAAACAAGGCCCGGTGGATCTATCGCTTGCTTCCCTATTCCATTGCATTGGTTCTGCTTGTTCGTGTATACATGATAGTGGACATCCAGGCATTCAAATTCATGCCCAAGGATGAATTTCACCAGAACAAGGAATGGGCTGTTGCGATAAAGAAAAAAGCCAATGGCTTGCCCGTGGTCTTCACCAATTCTTACCAGCGTGCTTCAAAATACTGGTTTTATGCCGGAGATACTTCCTTTTCCCTCAATACCTACCGTTACCGCAGGAGCAACTATAATTTCTGGCCAATGGAAGAGCAGCTTCAGGGACGGAGGGTAATGGTATTCGGGTCGATGGGCGCCGCTGCCATGAAGGATTCTGTGCAAACCCCGCGTATGCTTCTGGCTTCAGAAACAATGGATGCTTTTTCCTCTTTTGGAGCGGTTGATTTGGTTGGAGGAAACTTGCAAATTGATGATAAGGGATATGTGCAGGTGGTCCTAAAACCGGGATACGGCAACAGTCAGATCAGGGAAAGGGCAATGACACAGCATCCTGAGATTATCCTGATCATTTACCCGTCTGGAAAACAAGACCCCATCCTCTTGCCAACCGGTCGTGTAATTGGTCACGACAGTGAATACGAGCTCAATTTCAGGCTACAGCTGCCACCATTAGAAGAAAAAAAATATGCCATCCGGTGGGGGCTGAAAGGGAGTTTCTCAGAACCTACCATCAACAGCAGGACGTATAGCCTGATCCATTCTGACAGCAAATAAGCCCCGTCCATCAATAGCCTCAGCGAATGATTTTCACCACATCCGGATCACCATCAAGGTTGTTCATTTGGCGCAATACCCAGGGATATTTTCTTGAAACATAGGTGGATACTGGCTTTACTGTATACCTCACCGGATTAGGCAGTGACGCTGCAATCATGGCTGCTTCTGTTCTTGTTAACCGTGAGGCTGGCTTTTTGAAATATTTTTTTGCCGCCGCTTCAATGCCAAAAATGCCTTTGCCCATTTCAGCCTCATTCAGGTATACTTCCAATATTCTTTGCTTGCTCCACACCAGCTCAATCATGAAAGTAAAATAAACTTCCAGTCCTTTCCTGAACCAACTCCGACCCTGCCAGAGAAATACATTTTTGGCCACTTGCTGGCTGATTGTGGATGCTCCCCTGATTTTTTTTCCTTTTTTCTTTTTATTGAAAGCAAGTGCTCTTTCAATGCCTTTGATGTCAAACCCATTGTGATCCGGAAACAACTGGTCTTCTGAAGCAATCACAGCCAGTTTTGAAGCCATTGACATTTGATCCAGAGACAAATGCGTTCTTTTGAATCCATCCCCTTCAATGATGCTGGTGATCTGTGTGATGGTGATCGGGGGATCAACAAATCGCATCAAGACGATATAGGCAAGATGAGAAAAGAGGATAATGAGCAATATCTTTTTGATGATGCGCAGCACAGTATATTATTTGGTGACAGGGATGTATTGAAGATAATATTTGTTGCCTAAGGTAATCGTCTTTTTATGGATGCGGCCAAGTACAAATCCAGTCAATGCAACACCACCTGATATGGCCATGGTGGAGGGGATGATGGGTTGTTTGAGGTAAACGGCATTGACACTGTGCAGGATGGCATAGGCAGATCCTCCCATCATGAAGATCAATCCATTTTTGATGAAACTGAATTTTTCGCGGGGTTTAAAAATCTCCCGGACTTCTTTGATATGGTACCTCGAAAGACCCACTGAAACCGTGTCCCAAAAAGATGTGCCCCAGATGGTGTAGGCGGCCCTTTCGTCATAAATATTGATGTAGAGGCTGTCCTTTTGGATTTTTCGAATCATTCCATGCACTTCAGTCCCCGCGATGGTTACAAAGTGAATTTGAGCGCCGGAAATATAGGTCTTCAGTGTTCTTTCAGGCCCTTTTTTCAGTACCACCATGTCTGATCCTTGGGCCATTACTTGGCTGCAAGAAAAGAAGATCAGAAACAGGAAGATGATTCGATTGAATAAGTTCATTTCATTTGTTTAAAAACCGAATTCCATAAACGATACCCAGTCCAAAAATAATCAGGATGGTTCCTGATATTTTATTGATGATATTGATGTTGTGAGGCGTAAGGCTATGGCGAACTTTTGCGGCCAGCATCACCTTCAGTATGTCTGCAACCACATTGACCAACAGGCAGGTGCCAAAAAGAATGAACCTTTCAACTGGTGTATGGGTCACGGCAAAAGCTGTTGCATTGATCAGCCAAAACAACATCACGCTGGGGTTCAGTGTATTGATGATAAATCCCGATATGAATGTTTTGGTAATTGCTTTTGTCCCAAACTCAACCAGCAGCAGATTTTTATCTTCTCCAAAATTGACTTTCTTGAAAAAAACATAATAAATCCCCAGTGATACCACAAATGCAGCGCCAACATAACCGATGGTGTTTTTAAATGCAAGGGCCTCCATCACCAGTGAAGAAAACATGTTGCTGATGACTACCAGCAAAAGGTCACTCAACCATACACCTGCCACGAAACTGAATCCACCCTTTTGCCCGTTGTTGATGCTTTGTTTAAGGATGGTAAAAATCACTGGCCCTACTGAAACGGCCAAAATAAGCCCAAGTCCGATTCCTTTGATGATTGATTCGAGCATGGTGGAAAAACTGCGTGATTTTAAGGATTCAAAAGGTTGAAATTACTGAACAATCAGCATAGAATTGGCTTTGGTTTTTAAGGGGTTATCTTTTGGCAAGGAATCCCTTCCATTCATCCAGTGCATTTCCTTTCAACACCCTTGGAAACTTGTGTTGCCCTCCCATCTTCCCCTTGCTTTCCATGAATGCCATGAAGACATTTTCAGGTAATATTTCAACAACAACATCCTTCAGGGCGCTTTTTCTTTCTACCGCATAATCATCGTTCAACTCTTTCAAGGTTTCATCAATGATGTTTCTCAAATCAGTCAAATCAATGGGATCATCAGTGCCAATATACCAGTGGTGTCCAAAGAAGCCATTCATGGGAACACCGGCAACGGTAAATTCTGTAATGGACGCATTCAATTTCTCACTGGCCACCTGAACAGCCCGGTTCATGTTGTCTACACTCAGGTGTTCACCCACGAGGCTGAGAAAATGTTTTGTTCTTCCGGTAATGATGATTTCAGATCTTTCTTTGTTCACAAACCGGATGGTATCTCCAATCAGGTATCTCCAGGCACCTGCCGCTGTGCTGATCAGGATGGCGTAGTCAATTTGTTCCTCAACATCCTCGATAAGGATGGTTTTGGATGCGTCGGTGATATTGCCGTCTGTGTCAAAATGTTCGTCATCAAAGGGGATGAATTCAAAAAAGATATGTTCATTCAACACCAGTTTCATGCCATCCGGATTCTCCCGATCTTGATAGGCGATGAATCCTTCTGAAGCCAGATAGGTTTCAATGTAAGTAATTGGCTTTCCCAACAAGCGTTCAAACCCTTTTTTATAGGGCTCAAAAGCCACGCCACCATGACAAAACAAGGTGAGGTTTGGCCAAATTTCATGGATGTTTTTTAATTTGTAACGCTCAATGATCATTTCCATGCACATCTGGATCCAAGCAGGGACTCCCACCACAAATCCAATGTCCCAGTTGGGTGCTTCTTCCACAATGGCTTCCAGTTTGCTGTTCCAGTCCTTTGTTTTGGCTATTTTTTTTCCAGGCTTGTAAAAGGGAGAAAACCAGAGCGGTGCTTTTTTTGCGGTGATGCCACTGAGGTCTCCAGCAAAATAGCCTGGTCCTTTCTGCAGGTCAGTGCTGCCACCCAACATCAGGTATCCCTTGCCTACAGATTTCCATGAGATGTTATCGTAATTTCTCAAAGAGAGGAGCTGCTTGATCATGGTGATCTTGTTGCCCTTCATCAGCTCCTTTGTGATGGGAATGTATTTGCTGGCTGCCTCTGAAGTACCTGAACTTAGTGCGAAATATTTTATTTTTCCTGGCCAGCATACGTCTGGAATTCCCTTCAGGGTTTGGTTCCACCATTCGCTGTAGAGTGTGCTGTAGTCAAAAGCAGGAACGATCTTTCTAAAATCATCATGGGGCGTCTTGCTATCGAGGATTTCACTGAATTGGTAGTGATTGCCAAACTGTGTTTGCCTGGCTTTTTTCAAAAGGGACTTCAGCACCCGTTTTTGTTGTCTTCCGGGTGAGTTGGTAGTAAGCCTCAGGGCCTTGGCAATCGATTTAGGCAGTCTGATGTCTATTAATGCCATTGGGTGCAAGTTACGCCATTTGTTTTTTTTGGCTATTCTTTTGTATTTTTAGTAACTAAACTCAGTTTATGAACAGACGTGATGCACTTGAAAGGGTAGCCCTCATCCTGGGGGGTACAGTCATAGGAGGAGCGGCATTTTTGCAGGGGTGTAAAAACCCTTCGGAAAAAGCTGCAGGTTTCTCCTTGTCTCAAGACCAGATTGCCTTTCTGGATGAAGTTGCAGAAACCATTATTCCTACCACCAATACACCCGGAGCGAAAGCAGCATTGGTAGGATCTTTCATGAACACCATGGTGACTGATTGTTACAAGGAAAAGGACCAGAAAATCTTTGCTTCTGGCATCACGGAAATTGACAATGCTGCCAACCATATGTATGGTAAAGGTTTCATGAACATAACTCCAGCACAAAGGACATCCTTGCTCAACCAAGTGAACAAGGAGTTGAAAGCATACAACGACATAAAAAAAGAGGATGATCCCAATCATTATTTTGGTATGATGAAACAGCTTACCCTTCTGGGGTATTTCAGCTCCGAGATAGGGGCCACCCAAGCGCTTCGTTATGTGGCTATTCCTGGTAAATATGAGGGCTGTGTTCCTTACAAGAAAGGTGACAAAGCCTGGGCATAAAAAACCATCCGATGAAGTTTTTCCTGGTCATTTTGTTTGTTCCCATATTTGCATTTTCTCAGTCAAAAGATGAGAAGGCAATCTTATCAATACTCAGCAATCAGACCGCAGCTTGGAACGAAGGTGATTTGGAAAAATTCATGGTAGGTTATTTGCATACCGATTCACTCATGTTCATAGGGAAATCCGGCATCACTTATGGCTATGCCGCCACGCTGAAAAACTACCAAAAAAGTTATGCTGGTGCAGATAAAATGGGAAAACTCAGTTTTGAGATTCTTCACCTCAAGAAATTAGGCCGAAAACATTACCTTGTTGTCGGTAAGTGGTCGCTCAAGCGGACTGCCGGTGACGTGGGCGGACATTATACCCTTACCTTTGAGAAGCAAAGCGGTGGCTGGGTCATTATTGCAGACCATAGCAGTTAAAAGCAACCTTTCCTTCTTTTTTGCATCTACTATAAAATCATTTTTATGTTCCTCATTATTCTCGGCATTGTATTATTTGTCATTGGCTCTTCTGCCATGCGTTCTGAAACCAAAATCACTCCATTCGCCGGCCGGATCAAAGGATTGGGTATTGTTGTAGCATTGCTTGGCATACTCAGTGCAAGCGTCCGTCAGGTAGATGCAGGGTTTGTTGGTGTTAAAACACTTTTTGGCAAGGTGCAAAAGGAAACCATGGGAAGTGGCCTGAGTGTCATCAATCCAATGATGGACGTCACCAATATTGACACACGCACACAGAATTATACCATGAGCGGCATCCACGATGAAGGTACCAAGGCCGGTGATGATGCCATCAAGGTACTGACAGCGGATGGCCTTGAAGTCACCATCGACCTTTCAGTACTCTACCGTGTTAACCCAACTGAGGCGCCCAAATTGTTGAGTGAAATCGGTGTCAATTTTGAAGATAAAATCGTTCGTCCCATCACCCGAACCAGGATCAGGGACAATTCAGTTTACTATGATGCAGTAGCGCTTTACTCAACCAAAAGAGATGAATTTCAAGGAAGGATTTTCAAGACCATTGAGATTGATTTCAAGCAGCGTGGCTTGATCCTTGAGAACCTGTTGGTAAGAAACATAACCCTCCCTGCTTCAGTAAAATCAACCATTGAACAGAAAATCAATGCAGAACAGGAGGCCCAAAAAATGCAGTTTGTGCTTCAAAAGGAAAAGCAGGAAGCTGAACGGAAAAGGGTTGAGGCGCAAGGTATTTCAGATTATCAGCGCATCATCAATGAGAGCCTGAGTGATAGGCAGTTGCAGTATGAGCAGATTCAGGCAATGAAAGAGCTTGCCAAGTCTCCGAATGCAAAGGTCATTGTAATGCCTTCCAAAGGGGGAACTCCATTGATACTGGACGCAAAATAAGCAATCATGCATCATGTGCCGGATTTGGAGGGGTTATCCTTGAACCAAATCCGGCTTTTTTTGTTTTAAAAAAATGGATCCTGTAGTTAGTGCTTTTATGCAACGCATTGTATGGTCTTTGACCTCGGCCCTTGTTTGGCTGATGATCAACGCTGTTGCAGGATTAAAATTTGAACTGGCTTTTTTCGATGGCAATCACCGAATAGGAACCATTCTTTTTTATTGCTGGTTGGTTGGAAGTATTTTCCTTCTCTTCAGGTTATTCAAGCGTTGGTGGAAAGAACACCTATAGCATCATTGTTTGATAATTTTTCTGACGATCTCAGGATCTTCATCTTTATTGACCCTCAGCAAGTAGTTGCCCGAAGCCAGGTTGGAAGAAGGTATAGTAAAGAGGTCCGAACCGCTGAAATTTCCAAACCTTTGTCTCCAAACCAATTGTCCTGAGGTGTTGTACAGCGATAAGTGCAAGACGCCCTCTGACATGTCTTTCAGCAAAACACTGAACTCATCCTGAACAGGATTGGGAAACACCACGACATTTCCTGACCCAGGAAAAATATCAGCCCTGGTGACGGTATTGTTGGCAGAAACAATTTTGAATTTGGGGTCGATGAATACTGAGTCGGGCACAAAACCGATCTTGAAAAAATCGACCTGTCCGTTTTTGGTATGGTTCAACACGACAGTGGTATCATAAAACCTATTTTTAAACCTCACAGGAACAGGCATCTCAAAAAACTTTACCGAAGTATCTGATGTGGTCTGGCTCAGTGTGGTTTGAATCCATGATCCTCCACCACTTGCCCATTGTAGTTTGTAGCTGGGGAAACCCTGTCCATATACCCAATCATTGAAGAATTCTGTGAGATCTGTTCCCGCAGTTTTTTCAAAATGTTTTTTCAGGTCTGTGGTCCTTGCATAACCATATGAAAGTGCAGGATCGTTCAGGTAATTTCTGGTTGCACGGAAAAAAGCAGAGTCGCCCAGTTTCCAGCGCAGCATTTGCAATACCCATCCGCCCTTGTTGTAGCTAAGCCTTGAATCAAAGATTCTGGATACGCTGGTTGTATCATCAACATACACTGATCCGTTGGGCCTTGAAGCGATAAAGTTGATCTGGCTTCTATAAGTGTTGAGCAGGGTCGCTTCCGGATAGTTCTTTTCAATGTTGAGGTTGGTGCAAAAAATGGCATAGCCCTCATTGAGCCAAATATCTCTCCATGATCCGCATGTGATTTTGTTGCCAAACCATTGGTGCGCCGCCTCATGTACAATCAGCGTTTCAGACATGTTCCCCATGAATGAATTGGTCTGGTGCTCTATGCCTCCGCCAAAACCAAACTGGGTATGGCCATACCTTTCCTTGATAAAAGGATAGGGGGTGAAGGTATTGTGCAACAACTGCAGTGTTCTCTTGGTGATGGATGCAGCGTTCAGAAAATCAGTTGCCCTCTCTGGGTAAGCATGCTCCATGATGGGCATGGTTGTATTGCCCAATTTTACCTGATCCTGGATGACCTCATAGTTGGTGGCTGCAAATGCAACAAGGTAGGTAGCAATAGGATACCTGTGTTTCCAGCGGGTGGTCCTGAATCCACCTCCAACTACATCGGATTGTAGCATACCATTGCTGGAGGACGTATATTTATCGGGTGTTGTGATGGCAATATCCAGTGAGTCCGCCTTGTCATTCAGCCCGTTTTTGCAGGGCCACCAGTCCCTGCCTCCATAGGGCTCACTGAGTGTCCACATTACCGGAACCCCTGCATGTGCACTGGTTGTGAACGTACTGATGGGAGCTGTAACCGGGGGTATACCGCCGTAAAAAATTTCAACGACATCCTTATTTCCTTTGTCCAGAAAAACACCAAGGTTGACAATGACAGAATTATCAAACGGTCTGTAGTGGCTGATTTTACCATTCCTGAACCGAATGCTATCCACCTTCAGCTCATCTGCCAGATCAAAAGTGATGATGTTGGTCCGTGCTGTGATGGTGAATCCTGTTTTGACGCTTCCCCGGATATAGCGTACTCCAGGGTCCACATTCCATTTGCAATCGAGGTAGTTGATGTCAAAATTGGCGGATCCTTTTGAAAAATTTCCTGAAGACAGCATAGTCTCTTGTCTCAGTCCGGCTGCTTTTGCCTCCATGGTTGCAATTTCCTGGTTCTCCCTGAGTGCATCTTTTACTTGGCTTAAGCTGGCAAATGAACTGAAAAGGAACACATGAGTCAAAAGGAGTTTGAATTGCATGAAATTGTTGTTGAAACAAGGCGGAGCCTTATTTATTATTGAACTGCTTTACAAAACTACATAACGAACAAGACTTTCATTTATTTTTACAACCCATGCCCAGGCACAATAAAAACGATTTTTTTAACTTTTTGTCTAAATGTACCCTTCGAAAGTGCTGGAATGCACTCAAAGTTTTGGGTTCCTACCAGTTGAGCAAGTCCATCGGCCGGCCCTTCATGTTGGGATTACCACTTTCCATTTCCGTTGAGCCCACCACTGCCTGTAACCTTGGTTGCCCTGAGTGCCCCAGTGGTCTCAAATCTTTCACAAGGCCAACGGGCACCATCAAGATGGATTTCTTCAGGCAAACCATTGATGCCATGCACAAGGAGCTTTTTTACCTCAGTTTTTATTTCCAGGGAGAACCATTTTTGCACAAAGGTTTTCTGGACATGGTGCGCTATGCTTCTTCGAAAAATATTTATACAGCAACCTCCACGAATGCACATTTTCTCACCGATGAAAATGCCAGGAAAACCATTGAAAGTGGCTTGGACAGACTGATCATTTCCCTGGATGGCACAACCCAGGAAACCTATGAACAGTACAGGAGAAATGGCCAGATGGACAAGGTCCTTGCGGGTGCCAGGAACATCATCAAATGGAGAAAAGCCTTGAACAGCAAAACGCCCATGGTGGTATTTCAATTCTTGGTGGTCCGGCCCAACGAACACCAGGTAGAAGCGGTAAGGCAGTTGACCAAGGAAATGGGGTTAGACGATGTTTGGTTCAAGACTGCCCAGATCTACGACTATCAAAATGATCCCAATCAGCTGATTCCATCAACAGACCAGTTCAGCCGGTATAGAAAGGATGCAGCTGGCCATACTGTTCCTAAGAACAAAATGCCCAACCATTGTTGGAAGATGTGGCATAGCAACGTGATCACCTGGGATGGAAAGGTAGTGCCTTGTTGCTTTGATAAAGATGCCCAGCACATCATTGGAGAAATGACGACAAACGGGATGAAAGAAATATGGGAAAGTAAAAAATACAATCAGTTCAGGGCAGAATTGATGCGGGGCAGAAAAAATATTGATATTTGTTCAAATTGCAGTGAAGGACTGAAAGTCTGGAGCTGAAACCACAAATAAAATTCATGACCCAGTTCAACAACAGGATCAGACAGGTTGTATTGCTTTTGGTGATTGCCTTTCTGACCTTTTTGATCATTCGAGAGCTGTATGTATTTCTCCCCGGATTGATGGGAGCACTTACTTTCTATATCCTCGGCAGAGAGCGTTACTTCAGGCTGACTGAGCACAGGGGATGGAAGCCTGGCCTGACAGCCCTCCTCATCATTGTTGTTTTTCTTATACTCATAGCTGCGCCTCTTTATTATGCGATCTTGTTGGTAACACCCAAAATAAGTTCCCTCTTCCTTCATGCAGATGAGTTGCTGGTAGGTGTTCAGGCCCTTTCAGACAAGATCAAGTCCATCACTGGGCAAGAAATTTTATCTCCCAAAAACCTTGCTGCCTTTCAATCCAACCTTGCCAATTTCATTCCAACTTTCCTGAACAGTTCTGCCATGATTCTTAGCAACATGCTGGTCATGCTATTTGTGATGTATTTCATGTTTACGGGAGGACGGCAGATGGAGGATTCCATCAGAAAATTCATTCCACTTCATCTTGAAAGTGTGATTGCACTGGCCCATGAAACCAAACACATGGTCAAGGCAAATGCCATTGGCATACCACTCATTTCATTGATCCAGGGAATTTTTGCATGGGGGGGTTATCTTTTGTTTGGCATGGAAGATGCCTTAATGTGGGGCTTTCTCACAGGGATTTTTGCTTTTTTCCCGATTGTTGGCACCATGATGATCTGGGTTCCACTGGTTGTATTCCTTTACGCCAAAGGATTGGGAGGCCAGGCCACGGGCTTGATGATTTACAGCCTGGTGATCACTGGAAATGTGGATTATCTGGCCAGGGTGACCCTGATGAAAAAGATTGGAAACGTGCATCCCCTGATTACTGTATTTGGTGTTATTGTTGGGCTTCAGTTGTTTGGTTTCATGGGGTTTATTTTTGGCCCACTTATTTTCAGCTATGCCATCATCCTGGTGAAGATCTATTCCCATGAGTTTGTTGATCAATCAAACAATCCAATTTGACCTAATTTGATAACATGGGACTAGAAAAAGACATCAAGCAACAACACTTCACCAGTGAAAACCAGAAGCTGATCATCAACCTGGTTTTTACCAATAACTGGCTCACGGAAAAAATCAGGGATTTTCTTTCTGCTGAAGACATTACCCTGCAACAATTCAATATCCTCAGGATCTTGCGTGGCAGCCATCCAAAACCACTTTCCACATTGACCATCCGTGAACGCATGCTGGACAAGATGAGTGATACCAGCAGAATAGTGGATAGGCTTGTCCTGAAAGGATTGGTAGATAAAAAAATCTGCCCCTCCGACAAGCGCCTTGTGGACATCAGCATCACAGAGGAAGGAAAAAAAGTATTGGCAAAAATTGATCAGAAGGAAAAAGAAATGACAGCCATCATTGCAAACCTCAACCAAGAAGAGATGAAAACCTTGAATGGGTTATTGGATAAGATGAGGGACTCAGCAGGTGAATAGCTGATGTTACTTGCCTTCCATTTTGTTTACATAGTCCAGTGAACCCAGCCTGAAACGCATAGGAACGCCTGTTTTCTTTTCCAGTTTCCATTCCTGTTTGCAAACAAATCCTTGTTGTTGATTGGCATGGTTGGGCTTGACGGGTGCATTGTTCTTTTTCGCAGGCATGTTCATCTGTCCGGACAAGAAATAAAACGGCTTTTTTACCAGGCTGCTGTCCTGTGCAAAACAGGTTTTCCCTGTTAAAATAAATATGAGGATGACCAGTGTTCTCAATGGTGCGTTTTGTTCGTAAATTTACAGCTCAATTCCCATTCAACCAGGGAAGTTTTAGCAATGGCATTGTACCAGGGACTCCAACAAAAACTCCAGCAAAAACTTTCTCCGCAGCAAATCCAGCTGATGAAGCTGTTGCAGGTGCCTACAGCTTTGTTGGAAGAGCGGCTGAAGGAAGAAATAGAGGAAAATCCTGCACTGGAAATAGGTGAAGAAAAGACTGGAGACTCCGATGATGAAGCTTCAGATGAGCTGGACCTTGACCTGCCCGAAGGGGAGGATGAGCCAACAGATGAAATAGAGGATCCCATCCAGTATGAAGATTATGGGGATGATGACGATATTGCGGAGTACAAGCTCAAGGATGATCATGTGCCTGAGTTGGAAGGCAGTGGATCCATCCCTCATCCTGTTTCTTCCGGCTTGCACGAAATGCTTTCAGAACAGCTGGGGCTGTTGAACCTTGATGCACTCGAAGAAAAAATTGCTGAGCAATTGATTGGCAGCATTGATGATGATGGATACCTGCGCAGAGACACGAATGCTGTTGTGGATGATCTTGCTTTTAAGCAAAACATCATTGTCAATGCAGATCAGG
>CALPWM020000001.1 GCA_943327275.2 Chitinophaga pinensis | reverse complement strand
CCTTCCCTATGGGTAATTTTAAGGAATGCACCGATAAAACTAAAAATGGCACTTGCAAAAAAACTCGATTTTACGATCGATCCCAGATTCATGGCATGTGTTTGAAGCACAATATTAATCATTTTTTGAATCATCATCAGCCGCGTAGGATCTTCTCCATTTTCTTTCCTTTGGCCAGTTCATCAACGAGCTTATCGAGGTAGCGAACCTGCTGTGTAAGTGTATGCTCAATTTCTTCCACGCGATAACCGCAGATGAGACCGGTAATGAGGTGTGCATTGGGATGCATTGTTGCCTGCTGGAAAAAGGTTTCAAAATTCACACCTTCATTGATCAACTCCTGAACCTTATTGTTGTCGAATCCGGTCAGCCAGGAAACAACCTGGTCAAGCTCTTCTTTTGTCCTGCCTTTCTTCTCCACTTTTGCGAAGTACAAAGGATAGACAGATGAAAATTTCATTTTGGCAATGCGCTCTTGTTGTGCTGCTGGGTTGTTCATCTGTTTACAAAAATAAACCTAAGCATCAAAATGAACAACAACATTATACTTCTCTATGTTTTTCTGTGATGCCAATCACCCGAATCAATGAACTAGACTAGTTTTCAGAGGGGACACGGATTGTATATTGTGTGATAATCTTAAAAAAACAAACATGAAAAACCTATTGTATGTCATAGCTGTAATTCTCATTCTGGGATGGGCCATTGGGTTTTTTGCCTACAGTGCCGGCGGGATAATTCACATTCTCCTTATCATTGCAATTATAGCCATTTTGCTGAATGTCATTCGTGGTGGGAAAGTCTTGTAGAACAGAGCACTATTCAAAATAGAAAGAGGAATCTTATTCTTTCCATTCAACTGCAACAATGACTTCGTTTTTTCTTCCAATCAGTTGATAGGGCGGATTGTATCCAAGGTACCGATAGTGGCCGATGGGCTTTATGCCTTTTTCTTCCAGTGATTTTTTGAGTTGCTCGGCATATTTGCTGATGGTTTCATCATTGGCATACCCGCCAAATTCAATGGCAGCAGCATATTCACTGGGGGATTCGTGTATTTCTACTTTTGCGTCGTTTGGACGGGGAAGGCTTTTGATATCATATTCAGATGGCATCACAAAACTCATGGAAGACCCATCCTGATTGATGTCCATGTGTACAGGCGATGTCATCGCAATCTTGGCAGACGCTTCATTGTTTCCGAAAATATAACCGGCGATTTTTCTGAAGCCACTGCCGGAAAGTTCTCTGTAGTTTTTTGCGGATGACCGGATGGTCGCAAAAGTGGCAGGAGGATAGAACCGAACTTCAAAACCGCTTTCTTTCTTCACAACCCGGTATTTCTGCTTTTCAACATTTGAAGTGGATATGGCCATAAAAGATTGGAGTGCGATGAGAACAACAAAAATGACCAAAAGGGTGATCAACATTTTTTTCATGTCAAGGTATTCATCTTATAACACATACAACACAATACATGTTCAAGAATTTTGAATTTTGGGTTTTCTCATATTTTTCCCCCTCAACCTTTAAACCCCTCAACCCTTAAACCACTTTGCATTCCCCACAACTTACCCGAACTTTGCAAAAAAAAGCTGCCATGGCAAAAACGATTTTACACAAAGCAGACAGCAGGGGACAAGCCGACCATGGCTGGCTGAAAAGCTTTCACAGCTTCAGTTTTGCAGGATATTATAATCCGGAAAGGATGCATTTTGGTGTATTGAGGGTATTGAACGATGATTGGGTGAACGGCGGCATGGGGTTCGGAAAACACCCGCATGACAACATGGAAATCATCAGCATCCCGCTGGAGGGAGACCTGGAACACCAGGACAGCATGGGCAATACTACAGTCATCAGAAAGGGAGATATTCAGGTGATGAGTGCAGGCACTGGCGTCTACCACAGCGAATACAACAAGAACGAAAACGAGCCCGTCAAGTTCCTTCAGATCTGGATCTTCCCCAACAAGAAAAACGTCAGCCCACGGTATGATCAGATCACACTGAATGAAGCAGAAAGAAAAAATAAATTCCAACAGGTCCTTTCACCCAACAGCAATGACGAAGGTGTCTGGATTCACCAGGACGCCTGGTTTCATTTGGGAACTTTTGATAATGGCATTTCTGCAACATATGCGATAAAAAAGCCAGGAAACGGGGTCTATGCGTTTGTCCTCAAAGGATCATTCAAACTTGATGGCATTGAGATTACAAACCGCGATGGGCTGGGCATCTGGGAAACAGAAGAATTCATCTTGACTTCATCTGAAGATGACTCGGAAATATTGTTGATGGAGGTGCCGATGTGAATTACCATGCTGAGCGGTTAAACCATATGTGCCGCGTTTCGGTTTATTTTTAGTGCGTTTTCTATTTCATTAACCGAATGATTCATGGTCAATAATATTTAGTTGGCATTTGATTAGGAGAAATATCAATCTTATCTTTAAGGCGCTTATATTTCAAAAAATGGAAGTTCATCACCCCCACCATCCCACGCATAAAAAAGCATGGAAGGAATACATCACAGAGTTCGTGATGTTGTTTGCAGCTGTCACCCTTGGATTTTTCGCAGAAAATCTTCGCGAAACGCAAATTGAAAAACACAGGGAAATCTCTTACCTGAAAAATGTGCATGAAGATTTACTGCTTGATTTTCAATCCTGTGATAATGTAGTGCGATCCAATGAGACACGACTAAAAGCTCTCGACACGCTATTTCAAAAAAAGAACAATCAATCCATCACCAACGAAGAGGTTTATTATTATGTCCGAAACTTGGCCCTGCGGTCTACATTCGAAAGTTCTCGTATTGGATTTGATCAGATCAAATCAGCCGGTGGATTAAGGATGGTCAGAAATAAGACAATCAGTTCGGGAATTCAGGAATATGAACGCATGCTGAGCTCCATCGACAAACTAGAGGAGCTGCGGGAAAGAACACTTGAAAAAGGACGTTTCAAAATGGCAGAAGTGATGGATGCGGTTATTCTATATGAAATGTCTATCAACCAAATAGAGGGAATCATGCGGTTTCAGCCGCCCGCCAAGGCAGATGACATTACCCAGAAAAATAAGGCCGCCCTCAACGAATTGCTAAACCTTGTTTCCATTGGACTAAATACCAACCGCTACTTGAACGCCAAGCTTATCGAATTAAGAAAAATTGGGGAATCACTTAACAAGGCCATCATTAAGGAATATGGCAATGAAATGCATTGACCATGTGACCAAAATCACATATCATCCTTTCGAATTGATTTATATTTAGTTCACCATAAGAAGAGGAAATGAACAATTCGAAACAAAACTGGATCATCTATTCAATAACCATTGCACTGGTGCTGGCCATCTCCGTTAAAACCATTGAATTTGTCAACAAGCCAGAAAGGGAAATGCCCGCACTCGTTGCTGAAGGATGGACGGCCCCAAGTTTGTTCACTGACAGGTCTGTGCAGGGTGAAGAGAGAGCGCTGGTGATTTATGGTGAAGAACTAATTGCCAATACATCCAGATACTTAGGACCCAATGGTTCCGTGGCACATGTCACGAACGGCATGAATTGCCAGAACTGTCACCTCAACGCAGGAAGAAAAACATGGGGCAACAATTACGGAGCTGTTGCCGCCAACTATCCGAAGTTTCGTGACAGGAGCGGAACCATCGAAACAGTTTATAAAAGGGTGAGCGATTGCATGGAAAGAAGCCTGAACGGCAGCGCCCTTGATAGCAACAGCCGCGAAATGAAAGCGATGATTGCTTACATCAAATGGGTTGGATATCAAGTTCCCAAAGACAGCATCCCGAAAGGCTCTGGCATTAAACCTCCCGAGTACCTTGATCGTGCAGCCAGTCCGGAAAAAGGCCAGGTCGTTTATACTGCAAAATGCCAGAGCTGCCATGGCGCCAATGGCGAAGGGCTGATGGCAGCAGATGCAAAATCATATACCTATCCTCCGCTCTGGGGAGAACACAGTTATAATATTGGCGCAGGTTTGTTTCGCCTTTCCCGCTTCGCGGGATATGTGCGCGACAACATGCCCCTTAATCAGGCAACACACCGAGCCCCGGTTTTAACTGATGAAGAAAGTTGGGATGTAGCTGCCTTTGTGAATTCCAGGCCCCGCCCCACCAAAGACCTGAGCAAAGATTGGCCCAATGTTTCAAAGAAACCGATTGATCACCCATTCGGTCCCTATACAGATGGCTTTAATGAACAACAACACAAGTTCGGCCCGTTCAAGCCCATCATTGATGCAAGAAAATAAAAAACGCAACCATGTCTCATACAAAAAATTGCTCCTGCAACGCTTGTCATGCAGTCTCCATCAGCAAGGCAGAAAAAGAATTACATGTTGCGCTTTCTGAAAACAGCAGAAGGGATTTTCTAAGAAGATCAACAAAGCTGGGATTAGGTCTCGGTATCGGAGGCGGACTGATTGGATCACCCGTTGCAGCATCAGCGCTCAACAACGAAGAATCTGCCTACAAGGAAAAATCCATGTCCAACAACAAGGCTGTTCTTGATGGGAAAGCCACAAAGTTGACACTGCTGCATACGGCAGACATCCATTCACAACTCATGGTACACGATGAGTTTTTCATGGAAAATGGAAAACCTGTTTTTAAAAAACGGGGGGGATTTGCCACAATGAAATCCATGATCAATACCATTCGCAACCAAAACAAATCCAACACGTTGTTGATTGATGGTGGCGATTGTTTTCAGGGAAGCGGCGTTGCTGCCATGAGCAAAGGCAGGGCCATTGTTCCACTCATGAACAATATAGGATATGACATCATGTTGCCGGGCAACTGGGAAGTGGTGTATGGAAAGGAAATGATGATGAAAGACATGTTCGCATACGACGGAGTAAAAGTATGTGCCAACATGTTCCACGATACCCAAGACGAAATGAAGGGAGACCTCATCTTTCCACCTTATTTTATAAAACATATTGCTGGCATCAAAATTGGGTTTATCGGATACAATGATCCGCTTACACCCAAGCGCCAATCTCCTGCTTACAGCGATGGCATCAAGTTTACCACGCCGGAGCTCAATGTTTCAAAATATATAAAAATCCTGAAGGAGTATGAATTGTGTGATATGGTTTTTCTCCTTACACACATGGGCTTGGCACAACAAGTGGGCTTGGCCAATCTGCCGCAAGTAAAAGGCGTTGATTATATTTTGGGTGCAGATACACATGAGCGCGTCAGAACGCCTATACAAGGTGTACATACAAAAGTAACAGAACCCGGTGCGTTCGGATCGTTCATTGCAAAACTGGATATCGTTGTTGAGAACGGAATCGTCAAAGACCATACGTATCAACTGATGGATGTTGATCCGCTTGTGTACAAGCAGGACGAGGAAATGAAACGATTGGTAGAGAAAGCACGTGAGCCTTATAAAAAAGAATTGAACCGTGTTATCGGAAAATCGAAAACACCATTGATGCGTTACTACGTGATTGAAACGCCAATGGATAATTTCATCACCGATGCGATCATGTGGAAGTTCAAACCAGACATTGCCCTGAGCAATGGTTTCCGTTTTTGTCCACCGCTTGTACCAGATCCTGCAACAGGCGAAGCCATCATCACGGTTGATTATTTGTGGAACATGTTACCGGTTGATAGCGAAGCGAAAAAAGGATTCATCACCGGAAAACAACTTTGGGATTGGATGGAGAAAGAATTACAAAATGCATTTGCCAAAGATCCTGCCAAGCGCTTTGGTGGATGGGTGGTGCGTTTCAAAGGAGTGGAAGTCAACTTCACCATTGGAAACGATGCGGGAAAAAGAGTCAACTGGATCAAGGTGGCCAACCAAGCCCTGGACCTTGAAAAAACATACAGCTTCGTTGCCTGCGAACGCGAGGGAGATCCCGACACAACGATTTGTCGTGTTGAAGGCGTTAAAAATCCCAAGAGACTGGGCGCTACATTGCACAGTGTTATTGAAGAATATTTAAAAGTGAATTCTCCCATTGCACCAAAACTTGAAGGTCGTTGCACTGCAACCGATGCACCGAATTCTCTGCTGACCCAATTGATGGGATTCGGATATGAGTTCAGGTAAAATAAATGTTCTTGATTTATGCAGGAAGTTTTTCTCTGATCAGGCCATATACCCATGTACCAGCTATGGCCATCAAAATGGTTACCGCTGTTGCCATTGCACCATATCCCAATTGAGCAAACAAAGGACCGGGGCAGGCTCCCGTCATTGCCCATCCAAATCCAAAAATCAATCCACCATAAATCTGTCCTTTGTTAAAAGTTTTTTCAGGAAGAATGATTTCTTCGCCTTGGATTGATTTGATCTTTAATTTCTTGATGAGAAAAACGGACAGTGCTCCAACAACAACTGCTGAACCAATCACACCGAACATGTGAAAACTTTGGAGCCTGAACATTTCTTGTATGCGGAACCATGAAACCACTTCAGACTTGATCAATACAATGCCAAATGCAATACCAAATAAAAGGTATTTAACGTTATGCCACATGGGGGTTTCTACAGTTTCTTGATTTTTGCAAATGGCATCCAACGACCTTACTTCAAAATCAGTATTGTTATATTTTTTATTTATTGTCATGATCGTAGATTTTTACAATGAAAGGATAAATGGAAGAATAAGATTTGCCATGATGAAACCCCCGGCCATGAAAGAAATCGTAGCAATCAATGAGGGAAGCTGAAGATTTGACAAGCCCATGATGGCGTGACCCGAAGTACAACCACCAGCATACCGTGTACCAAAACCAACAAGAAATCCGCCAATCACCATCAGGATAAAACCCCTTGGTGTAGCAAGTGAAGCCCAACTGAAAATATCAGCAGGAACCAATCCGCTGAAATCAGCAATGCCATACCCCGATAGTTCCGCGACAAGGTTTGAATCAACAACTACGGCTGCATCATTTTTAAAATAGATAGCCGTAATGATGCCGCCAAGAAAAATGCCAAATACAAAAAACAAGTTCCAGATTTCTTTTTTCCAATCGTACTGAAAAAATGGAATCTTGGCAGGCAAACATGCTGCGCATACATGGCGCAATGATGATGAAATACCAAATGTTTTGTTACCAAAAATTAATAGTGTTGGTACCATCAATCCAATGATGGGTCCAGCCACATACCATGGCCAGGGTTGTTTGATCAGTTCAATAATTGTCATCGTGTATTTTTAATCTTGTCTCTTGACAAGAGTGAAACAAAATTCAGTAAACTTATTTTATCTGAACGTGATATTTATCACACGGAAGGAGGTTTTATTCAAGCTCCTCTCCCATCCAAACAATGCTGTTGCGCTCCATTGAAACCAGGCCGGTCTTTTCCATTTTTTTAAGGAGCCTGGAAACCACTTCTCTGGAAGAGTTGATATCATGTGCTATTTGTTGATGCGTTAGCATGAGGTTGTTGCCCAGGGATTTTGCTTGTCTTTTCAGGTACCACTCCAAACGCTCATCCATGTTTTTGAAAGCGATCTGGTCTACAACAGTAAGCAATTCTTCAAACCTATTCCGGTAGGTTTCAATCACAAAGTGGTACCAGGCGCTGTAGTTTTTCATCAGTGTATCCATGTATTGAATCGGAATCATGATGACCTCAGTTTCTTCAAGGGCAACCGCCATGATAGTACTGGTCTGGCTGCGGGCCATGCACATCATGCTGAGTGCACAAGCGTTTCCGCTTTCCAAAAAATACATGAAAAACTCTTCACCATCTTCTCCCTCGCGATAGAGTTTTACCCTGCCACTTACAATGAGCATGGCATATTTGAAAAACTGTCCGGGCTTCATCAGTATTGAACCCTGCTCAAATGTTTTGCTTTCGCCGTGCTCATGCAAAAATGTTGCCAGCGGAAGATCAAACAATGGAAATATGTCAATCAGCGCTTTGGGGTTCAGTGTTGTCATCTTGGGGTTTGATTTCAAGTTACGCTTACCTGCCCATGTATACCATCAGGATCTGAACATCGCTGGGATTGATGCCCGATATGCGGGATGCCTGGCCAAGCGTTTTGGGTTGAATTTTTTTCAACTTTTCTCTCGCCTCGGTGCCGATGGCCTGAACCTTTGTATAATCAAAGGTTAAAGGAATTTCAAGTTCTTCCATTTGTGCCATTTTTTGCACCATTTCCTTTTCCTTCTCAAGGTAAACGGCATACTTCATCTGGATCTCCGCTTGCTCAATTTCGAGCGGAGCATAATGACCAAACTCAGCCTTCAGCTGTTCTGAGTGTTCGATCATTTCTTTGGCACCGATTCCCGGGCGCAAGACCAGTTGTGATATTTTCTGTTTTTGGGTAAGGGCTGCGGAACCCGCTGCCTCAAAAAATGCATTCATGGATTCAGGCTCAACCGAAACCTCGCTAAACTTTTTGACGATCCTATCTACATTATCTTTCTTGCTTTTCACTTGCTGGTACCTTTCTTCACTGGCCAATCCCTGTGCGTAACCAATTTCGGTCAGGCGGATGTCTGCATTGTCTTGCCTCAGAAGGGTTCTGAATTCCGCCCGTGATGTAAACATCCTGTATGGCTCCTCTGTTCCTTTTGTAATCAAGTCATCAATCAAGACCCCTATATAGGCTTCGCTTCTTTTCAAAACCAAGGGCTCTCGCTCAAAAGCATTGTTGTGGGCATTCATACCAGCCATCAGCCCCTGGCAGGCAGCCTCTTCATATCCGGTGGTTCCATTGATCTGCCCGGCAAAGAACAAACCACGTAACTGTTTGGTTTCCAATGAGTAGTGAAGCTGGTGCGGTGGGAAATAATCATATTCAATGGCATAACCCGGCCTGAACATCTTCACGTTTTCAAAACCTGGAATCTTGACCAGTGACTTGTATTGAACGTCTTCCGGCAAAGAGGTCGAAAATCCGTTCAGGTAAATCTCTACCGTATTCCATCCCTCCGGCTCAACAAACAACTGGTGTCTGTCACGCTCGGCAAAGCGGTTGATCTTGTCTTCGATGCTTGGGCAATACCTTGGCCCGGTTCCTTCAATACGGCCCGCATACATGGGGCTTTTGTCAAAGCCAGTTTTTAATGTATCATGCACCGTTTGATTGGTGTAGGCAATCCAACAACTTCTTTGTTGTTCCGGCTTAATCCTGTCAATGTTCAGGTAAGAAAACCCGGTGATTTCTTCATCTCCCTTCTGCTCTTCCATCTTGGAATAATCCAGGCTTCGGCCATCTATCCTTGGAGGTGTTCCTGTTTTGAGTCGATCGCTTTCAAATCCAAGTTCCACCAGTTGTTCAGTAATACCCGTAGCCGCACGCTCTGCCATTCTTCCACCACCAAACTGCTTCTCTCCAATATGGATGATGCCATTTAAAAAGGTTCCATTGGTCAATACCACCGACTTGGCCTCAATCTCATTGCCCATACCTGTGATGATTCCCCTAGCCCTGCCATCTTTTACGAGCAATCCATTGACCATATCTTGGTAAAAATCGAGGTTTGGGGTGTTTTCCAACAACTCTCTCCACCGTTGGGAAAAAAGCATGCGGTCACTTTGTGCCCTTGGACTCCACATGGCAGGACCCTTAGACCTGTTCAACATCCTGAATTGAATCATGGTCTGGTCGGTAACAATACCAGAATATCCTCCCAGTGCATCAACCTCCCTTACAATCTGGCCCTTTGCAATTCCGCCCATGGCAGGATTGCAACTCATTTGGGCAATTGTCTGAAGGTTCATGGTCACAAGAAGGGTCTTGCTTCCCATATTGGCGGCGGCGGCAGCAGCCTCACAGCCCGCATGACCGGCACCAACCACGATAACATCATACTTATGGAACATGCAGCAAAGATAAAAAAGAACTAAGGTCTTTTCGCTTGATCGGCCCAACCAAGCGCAATTTTTGGGAAATCCTTGATGGATAGATCCCTTAAATGAAGGAATTGTGTGTATTTACTCAATGTTCCACGTGGAACATCTGGCCATTTATGGCACAAGATCAAGAGCTCTTCCGTTACGGCGGGATAAAACAACTCCTCTCCAACCAAGGGTTGGAGGGGAGTTATAGCTGCTAATATTCAAACAACATTCATAAAGTGGTTGGTGAAGCAGTTGATAATAAAGCTCTAGAGAATTACAGAACAATCAAAACCAGTGTTCCTCGTGGAGCTTTGGCCTTAAAAACGATTAAAGGTTTCTTCGGAGGGGGGAGCAATAACTCAATCAGTCAATATTAAATGTTCCACGTGGAACATGTGGGCATTGGGCCAGAAGATGACAACAATTAATTAAGTGCTGTGGAATTCAGATATGGTCGAGAGATTGACCACCAACAATGGATTAGAAAACCCAGACAGCTCCCCCGATAAGACTAATTGAAGTGAATGTTCCACGTGGAACATGTGGGTGTTTGGGGAGAAGATTACATCTGTTCTGGTTATGAGCTTCAGGCAGTAGCACTTAACACTCCTCCTGTCCAGTTTTATCAATCCCAAAACCTTGAACTGCCCTACAGACCAAAATATTCACCCAAAAGCTTCTCCTCCATCTGCCTCATCAAAGCCTGGTCCTTTTTCTGCTTGTCTTTGTACCCGAGTAAATGGAGGAGCCCATGGAATATAACACGATGAAGCTCTCTGTAAAAAGGCTGACCCAAGGATGCTGCATTTTCTTTTACCCGTTCAACACTGATGTACAACTCTGCTTCAAGAGGCGCCTTGCTGGAGGGAGAAAGATCAAAAGTGATGATATCTGTATAATAATCGTGCTGCAGGAAATCGCGGTTGATCCCGAGCAAATGATCATCGTCACAAAAAATAATATTGAGCGAGCCCAATGGTCGTCTTGAGGCATGGGCGGTGCTGGCCAAAAATGATTTAAGGCGGTTTCGCTGTTTCAGCACATGCACAGGCTTCAGGCAAAAGAGATGTATATCGTTCATAGAAAGAGAATAAAAGTACAAGAAATCCACCGAAGGGAAGTAGCTTTGCACCTCGTAGAATTGAACATGCAGAAAAAACTTTCAGCACTAGCGGTCGGACACAAAGCAATCATTTGTTCTCTTGAAGATGAGGAACTGGTATTGAAGCTAATGGAAATGGGATTTCTTCCTGGAGAAGAAGTTACTGTAGAACAAATAGCGCCATTGGGAGATCCTATTTCAGTAATGGTGGCCGGGTACCAGGTAAGCTTGCGCATCAGCGAGGCAGATACCATAATGGTAGAGGTAAAACAATCATAATTAATTGATTTTCATTTGTTTATGAAAATTGGGCTGTATTTTGGTTCTTTTAATCCGATTCACAATGGTCATTTGATCATCGCTACCCATATTTTACAAAATACATCGCTCGATCAAATTTGGTTTGTGGTAAGTCCACAAAATCCATTCAAACAAAGTGGGGCTTTATTGAATGAGTATCACCGACTTCACTTGGTGCAACAAGCTATTGAGGGGGAAACAAAACTAAAGGCATCAGACATTGAGTTCTCTCTTCCAAGGCCATCTTATACAATTGACACACTCACTTATCTAGAGGAAAAATATCCTGAAAATAGTTTCAGTGTAATCATGGGATCTGACAGTTATCAAAATCTTGCGAAATGGAAAAGCGGAGATGTGCTTCAAAAAAGATACCCAATCCTCGTTTACCAAAGACCCGGTTTTTTGATTGCTGAAGGTGATGAAAAGAAAGCAACCATTCTCAATGCGCCGATGTTAGACATCTCGTCTACCACCATCAGAAAATTGGTCGCATCAGGTAAGTCTATCCGCTACATGGTTCCAGATACAGTAAACGAAGAAATCCTGAAAAGCGGATATTACAAATAGGTATTATTAAAGAAAGCCCAACAACAGACAACCTACAGCAATCAATGGTGCAGCAATTTTCGTGTGATAAAGCAAGAAAAAAGTTGTACAAAAAACTGAGAAGAAAAGGATAGTATCATGCAGGGGCTTATCAACAAAAGCAATTGCGGTATCCTTAAAAAGATAAATAATGCTTGCGGTCATGATACCTACAACAGCGGCGTTTACACCGGTCATGATATTTTGAACCCGGCCGTATTGCTGGACGTTTTCCCAAAACGGATAAAAGAAAATAACCAATAAAAATGTGGGAAGAAAAATTCCTGTTGCAGCAAGAAAACAGCCCAGCAGTTGATATCCCCATCCCCTATCGCTCATTGCCATTCCGCCAATAAATGCACTGATTGAAAAAGCAGGGCCAGGTAACGCACGAACTACTCCCGAGGCAGATAAAAAAACATCACGATCAATGCTGATAGCATCTTTATTTGTTCTTTTAATTCTTTCTGTTTCGGGCCTAACAACATATTGGTTGTACATAACGGGTATGAGAACATCTGCTCCGCCAAATACAATACTACCGAATCGGTACATGTTTTCAAAAACATTGAAGGGAGTTCTGTTTTCCCATGATTGTTTACGAGCTGTCTCTGAAAAAAAACCGGCCAATAAAAAAAGAGAGGCGAAAAGAAGAATAGGAAAAAAGCGTAAACGCTTGGCAACAGCCTGATGAATGGTGGCTATAGGCTTTGATGTAAAACCAATGATCCCGCCACAAATTAGAACAATAGGAAAAACCCAGGGCGATTTGAATAGTAAATAGGTTATAATTGCTGAAACAAAAACAATGAACCATTGTAGTTTGGTGTCAATCGTTGTATATGTTTTGATTGAAGCAAAAGCAAGAAAGCCTAAAGCCATGGGTTGGAGGAAACGGAAGTGTTGAAGAGTTGAAATATTGTTACTCGATAACACAAAAGAAAGGGCCGACATAAAAAGAACTGCTGGCGTGGTCCAGATCAACAAAGTTATCATTGCTACCAAAACCCCTCCCTGGCGATACCCAATAAGTGAAACAGTTTGTGTAACAGTTGCACCAGGCATCAACTGGCAAAAAGCGTTAATGTTGACAAGATCCTTGAGTGTAATGTATGGGTGCTTTTCAACAAAGGATTTGATCATCATGCCAAATTGTCCCTGTGGGCCACCAAAGGCTGATAAGCTATACAGTAAAACTGTACGAAAGAATGGAAGATGTTTTAGAATTGGCAAACATTATTTTTTTAAACCAATTTCCCTAAGCCGCTCATCAAGATAATAACCTGCTGTATAATCTTCATATAGCTTGGGGTAGGCATCGGATACACAAGATGACAAACAGGCAAGTGACATATTGCTGCGAGGGTGTAAGAAAAAGGGAATAGAAAAGCGGGAACTGTGCCACATTTCTCTCGGAGGATTAACAACCCTGTGTGTGGTACTTTTTAGTCTGTCATTGGTGAGCCGTTGTAGCATGTCTCCAACATTAACCACAATTTCGTCAGGACCAGCTTTTACGGGGAGCCATTCACCTTCTTTACTAAGAATTTCAAGACCGTCTGCAGAGGCTCCAACCAAAAGTGTAATTAGGTTGATATCTTCATGCTGTTCTGCACGTATGGCAGATTTAGGCTCATGCAAAATTGGTGGATAGTGAATCGCCCTGAGAATGCTGTTACCCAGATGTATATGTTCATCAAAATAGGATTCTCCTAACTGAAGATGTATGGCTATTGCCGAAAGCAGGGCGGCACCAGAAACCTCAAAGGCTCTATATGCCTGATGAAAAAGAGAATTAAAATCCTCTGGAAAAATTACTTTTACGTTTTCGGGGTAGGGTTCAGGAGAAACTACCCCCTCTTCAATAATCTGACCATATTGGAAAAATTCTTTGAGGTCTGGAGCGTCACTACCCTTGGCGTGTTCCTTTCCAAAGGAGGTATAACCGCGCTGGCCAGCGAGACCCGGAATCTCATAAGATCTTTTTTCTGATTCTGGAAGGCCAAAAAACTGCTTTACAGTCGCGTAAAGATTATTGATAAGGGTTACAGGAATACCATGATTTTTAACTGAGACAAAACCCACCTCCTCAAAAGCTTTACCTAGAGTGGCTGCAAAATGAACTTTTTCTTCGTCTGTTCCGTTTATAAAAACATTAAGATCAACTACTGGTATGTTCATGGTAAAAAAGATTGTTAGGTAAAAATAACAAACATAATTTTGATTTATAAATAGAAATTAGATGAGTAGGTTATATAGTATCCTGTTGCTTGTTGTAGTTGTTTCCTCGTGCTCCCCGAAAATTGTATCTTATACGGGAGGCGACGCTTTCAAGAGCGAAACCGGGGTACCCGATTATAGTAGAATAGAATACTGGGCAGCACATCCAGGAAAAAACGATCCGTCAGACACAATTCCATATCCATTGAAGAAAAATGAAAAGGAAAAAAGAGCGGATGTGTTTTTTCTACACCCTACAACACTGGTCGGGCCAAGAGAAATCGGTATCAGTAACGCCAAAATTGATGACCCTTACATCAATTACAAAACCGATTATTCACCCATCATTTACCAGGCTTCAGCCTTCAATGAAAACGCAAGGGTTTTTGCTCCAAGATATAGGCAGGCACATATTGGTATGTATAGTGAGAAGGATAGCGCGTCGAAATATGCAGCATTTAATCTAGCATATGAAGATGTTAAAAATGCATTTTTGTACTATCTAAAAAATGAAAACAACGGTAGGCCAATTATCATAGCTTCTCACAGCCAGGGAACAACACACGCAACAAGGTTATTGAAAGAGTTCTTTGATGGCAAAGAACTGTCAAATCGTTTGGTCTGTGCATATCTAATAGGAATGGCAGTAAGGAAAGATAGCTATGAAAAAATACCCATTTGTACGGACAGCACAAAAACTGGATGCTATGTTAGTTGGCGCACATACAGGAAAGATTATGAAGGTGAGTGGGCAAACCGACTTGACACAAGCATTGTGGTGGTGAATCCCGTTACTTGGAAAACAACCAGTGAAATTGCTGACAAGTCTTTGCAAAAAGGTGCTGTTTTATACAATTTAAATAAAGTATACGCACATACACAAAATGCTCAGGCAGAGGGAAGCGCACTATGGGTTTCACATCCAAAATTTCCTGGTTCTTTTTTATATAGGAACAAGAATTATCATGCTGGTGATATCAATTTGTTTTATGTTGATGTTAGGAATGATGTAAGCAGAAGAATTACCAATTTTCTGATAGGTAAATGATTTGAATCATTATTAAGAAATATTGAGGTCATACATTGGAGCTGAAAAGGAAGATAAGTTTGAAAAAACTTAAGATGAAACTAATTATTGCTCCAACAGATTTTTCGCCAATATCAGATAACGCAATCAATTACGCAACAGACATGGCGATAGCCATGGGCACCAGTCTAATGTTGGTCAATGTTTATCAATTACCGATAAGTTTTTCAGAAGTGCCACTGGTAACAATTTCAATGGATGAAATTAGAAAAATAAGTGAAGATAAACTGGCTGAATTAAAACATAACATAGAAACAATAACAGCAAATAAACTTAAAATCTACACAGAAAGCCGGTTGGGAGAAGTGGGGGAAGAAATCACAAAACTTACAGATACATTGGCTCCGTTTGCAATAATTATGGGAACAAGGGGAACGACAGGAGTCGGCAGGTTTTTTATGGGAAGCAATTCCATATCAGTAATTTCAAAAGTCGGGGTACCCGTATTTGTTATACCCCCCGGTGTACGCTTTAAACCAATTAAGAAATTGGGGTTAGCTACAGACCTAAGAGCCGTTGTTGATAATACTCCTTTAGATAAAATCAGAGAATTGGTACATTTCTTTAATGCAGAGCTGCATGTATTAAATGTTGATTATCACCGTAAACATTTTACCTCAAGCACACCGTTAGAAACATTGAACATGGACAGTTTGCTTGCAGGGATGAATCCACTGTATGATTTTATAGAAAACAAGGATATTGATGAGGGCTTAAGTGACTTTGCTGAAAAAAACAATCTGGATCTCTTAATAACATTACCCAAAAAACACAGTATACTTGAGCGGTTTTTTGAGAAAAGCATTACCCGTGAGTTGATACATGAAACACATATACCAATTATGTGTATTCATCGAAAAATAAAAGAACCTGTAATGGCTAAAATTCAGCACTCTTAGGTGTGCGAGGGAAAGCGATCACATCACGGATGTTGGTCATACCAGTAACAAACAATACCATTCTTTCAAAACCAAGACCAAATCCTGCGTGAGGAACTGTTCCAAATCTTCTCGTATCTAAATACCACCAAAGCTCTTCTTCAGCAATATGCATATCCTTCATGCGCGCCGTTAACAATGCAAGCCGTTCTTCCCTTTGGGAACCACCAACAATTTCACCAATACCTGGAGCCAAAATGTCCATGGCGGCAACTGTTTTGCCGTCATCATTTTGGCGCATGTAAAAGGCTTTAATGTCTTTAGGATAGTTGGTAACAATAACAGGTTTTTTAAAGTGTTTTTCAACCAGGTATCTTTCGTGTTCACTTTGCATATCAATACCCCACTTAACCTCATACTGGAATTTCTTTTTCTTATATGCGGGGGAGTTCAAAAGAATATCAATGGCTTCTGTATAAGTAATGCGCTCAAAATCGTTATCGAGGACAAACCTTAACTTATCAATCAATCCCATTTCACTGCGCTTGTCTGCAGGGAGTTGTTTTTCTTCTTCTGCAAGCCGTTGATCAAGGAAGGTAAGGTCTTCCATGTTGTGTTGCATTACAAAACCGATGATATACTTGATGAAGGATTCGGCAAGGTTCATGTTGTCCTCCAGATCAGAAAAAGCCATTTCGGGTTCAATCATCCAAAATTCAGCAAGGTGTCTTGTCGTATTCGAATTTTCAGCCCTGAAAGTAGGCCCGAAAGTATAAATTTCACCAAAAGCAGTAGCACCAAGCTCTCCTTCTAGTTGACCACTGACAGTGAGGTTTGTGCTGCGCCCGAAAAAGTCTTCCTTGAAGTCTATCGCACCATTTTCATCACGAGGCGGGTTGTCAAAAGGCAGTGTGGTTACCCGAAACATCTCACCGGCACCTTCGGCGTCGCTCGCCGTAACAATTGGTGTATGCATATAAAGGAATCCCTTTTCGTGGAAGAACTGATGAATAGCAAAGGCCAATGCATGTCTTACCCTGAAAACGGATCCAAATGTGTTGGTTCTAAACCTAAGGTGGGCTATCTCGCGCAAGAATTCAAGGCTGTGTTTTTTAGGTTGAAGCGGGTATTTTTCTGCGTCAGATTCACCTAAAACTTCAATTGTATGGGCAACAAGTTCAACCGATTGTCCCTTGCCCTGTGATGAAACGAGTTCTCCGGTGATTTTTAAGGATGCACTTGTGGTAATTCGTTTTAAAAGCTCATCATCAAACTGGCCAAGGGGTGCAACAACCTGAATGTTGGTATTGGTTGAGCCATCGTTAAGGGCAATAAATTGATTGTTCCTGAAAGTACGGACCCAACCCATCACAACAATATCTTTCTGACCAGCAGGCTGGAGCAGAAGTTCTTTTATCTTGATTCTCTTGTTAAACATATGTTTTTTCTTGGTGCAAAGGTAATAAATAGGAGGTAGCAAGGACAGGCCTTCGGGGATAAGTTGGGTAATAATTTTTTTTAAATTTGAAAATACGTTAATATTGTGCTCGGAAACATGGGCCTTAATAAGGAAAACATCGCCCCATACATCGTTTTCACTTCACAATCATCATCATTATCTCGTCAAATTCCCCAAGGGGTCTATTTCACAAATAATATTTATGTACGACATTCTTCAGCTGAACGACATGCTTGTTCCAGAACTGCTCGATATAGCAGAACAACTTAAAATTACAGGAGTAAAAAAGCTGGAAAAACAGGATTTAATCTATAAAATTTTAGACAAACAAGCAATCCTAAATAGCAGTACAAAAACTGAAACAAAGGATGGTGTCATCAAGAAAAAAAGAATTGTAAAAACAACAACTTCAAATAGTACTGAAGAAGCTATTGTTGAAAGCGAAGACGCCAGCCCTGAGGCGCTTGAAATATCGGAAACACCAAAGTTGGAGAAAAAAGTAGCAAAAAGAGGAAGGCCTCCTGCAAACCCTATAGTTCCTGTTGTTGAAGAAATAGCGCCGGTGTCAAAAGAAATAAAACAACCGATTAAAAAAATAAAACCAATACCGGCACAATCGGTAGTTACACAGGAAGTACAACAGACAGTTGCTTCTGCTGAAAACAGCAATGAAGAAGAACCGCAGTCACCAGAAAATGTGATACCCCAGGATGAGGTACCCACAAAGCAACTATTTATCAAGAAAGAGCCCGTGTTCAATGTTGAATTTGACGGTGCAATTGCTGGAGAGGGAGTATTAGAAATGATGCCTGACGGATATGGGTTTTTGAGGAGCAGTGATTATAATTATCTTTCATCACCAGATGATGTGTATGTGTCTCCGTCGCAAATAAAACTATTTGGGATAAAAACTGGAGATACCATTAGCGGAAGTGTTCGACCTCCAAAAGAGGGTGAAAAGTATTTTGCCTTATATAAGGTAGATACCGTCAACGGTCGTTTGCCGGATGAAGTGCGCGACAGGGTGCCATTTGATTACCTGACACCATTGTTTCCTTTTGAAAAATTCAATCTTTATACCAAACAAGATAATTATTCCACAAGAATGATGGACTTGTTTACTCCTTTGGGAAAAGGACAAAGGGGTTTGATTGTTGCACAACCCAAGGTTGGTAAAACAATGTTGCTGAAAGAAGTAGCAAACGCAATTGCAACAAACCATCCTGAATGTTATTTGATGGTGGTTTTGATTGATGAACGTCCGGAAGAGGTTACTGATATGGAGAGAAGTGTCCGGGCAGAAGTTTTGGCCTCTACCTTTGATGAACCCGCCGAAAAACACGTGAAAGTGTCTGCAATGGCACTACAAAAAGCAAAAAGATTGGTTGAGTGTGGCCATGATGTTGTTATATTGTTAGACTCAATCACAAGGCTGGCAAGGGCACACAATACCGTTGCGCCTTCATCGGGTAAAGTGTTGTCTGGTGGTGTAGAAGCAAATGCTATGCAAAAACCTAAACAGTTTTTTGGTGCAGCAAGAAAAGTAGAAAACGGTGGATCTTTGACCATCCTGGCTACAGCACTGATTGACACTGGAAGCAAAATGGATGAGGTTATTTTCGAAGAGTTCAAGGGAACCGGTAACATGGAATTGGCATTGGATAGACGTCTTGCCAACAAGCGCATGTTCCCCGCCATCGACCTTACTGCATCATCTACAAGGCGCGAAGACTTGTTGCTTGATAAAGATGTGCTGCAAAGAATGTGGATTCTTCGTAACCATATAGCAGACATGAACAGTGAAGAAGCCATGAATTTGTTGCTCAAACAAATGAAGGGAACGCGTGACAACCACGAGTTTTTGGCGACAATGAACAAGTGATTTTCTTAAACAGCGTATGGGAATAGAAAAAATCCCTGTTGAACAGTTTGTTCAACTATCTCAAAAGCATACTGTCATTGACGTAAGAAGCAATGCAGAATATGCACATGCACATATTACAGGAGCCTCGTCTATTCCTCTTTTCAACGATGAGGAGCGCGCTATTGTTGGAACCATCTATAAACAACAATCAAGGGAAGAGGCTATAAAAAAGGGGCTTGATTTTTTTGGTCCCAAGATGAAAGAAATGCTTTTAACGGCAGAGGGTCTGATCAAGGAGAAAGATCCTGATGATAAAACAGTCTTGGTTCATTGTTGGAGGGGGGGAATGAGGAGTGCTGCTGTTGCCTGGTTGCTTGATTTATATGGCTTCAAAGTATATACACTAATTGGCGGATATAAATCATTCAGGAACTGGGTAATCAACGAATTGAGCAAAAATCATCCTTTCCAAATATTGGGGGGAAATACGGGTTCGGGAAAAACAATTGTGTTACAGTCGCTTAAAAACAGCAACGAAGCTGTTGTTGATCTTGAAGGCCTGGCAGGCCATAAGGGCTCCGCGTTTGGCAATATTGGATTACCCAAACAACCCAGCCAAGAAATGTTTGAAAACAAACTGGCCATAGCAATTAGAACAGAACAAGAAAAATATCCGAATCAAAAAATATGGCTAGAAGATGAAAGCCAGCGTATTGGTACAGTAAACATCCCACAAAGTATGTGGGTGCACATGAGAACATGCGAAATTGTTTTCTTGGATATTCCGTTTTCTTCAAGATTAAAATATTTAGTAGAAACATATGGTACACTTGATTGGGTGGCGCTGAGAGATGCTATACTTAGGATAAAAAAAAGACTTGGGGGCCTAGAGACCAAAACTGCCATTGCGGCACTTGAAGAAAAAAATATTCATGGCTGTTTTGAAGTCTTGCTAAAATACTATGATAAGCAGTACAGAAAAGGACTTGAAAACAGGAAAGAGCCAAAGCCAAATATTATAACGGTATCAGCAGATTCTGTAAAAGACATAGAAAATGCAAGAGAAATAATAAAAATCAACAATGGAAGAAATTAAACTGACGCAATACTCGCATGGAGCTGGTTGTGGGTGTAAAATATCCCCGAAAATATTAGATGAGATATTGCATTCAAGTTTTAGCATGCCAGACAATGATCGTTTGATTGTTGGCAACCACAGCAAAGACGATGCTGCAGTATATGATTTAAAAAATGGCACGGCACTGATATCTACAACAGATTTTTTCATGCCAATTGTTGATGATCCATATAATTTTGGAAGGATTGCATCTGCCAACGCCATCAGTGATGTATATGCCATGGGGGGTGATCCAATCATGGCAATAGCCATCTTGGGGTGGCCCATCAACCTATTGTCACCACTTGTGGCCAGGAAGGTTATAGAGGGTAGCAAAAGTATTTGCTTGGAAGCGGGGATTCCTTTGGCTGGAGGACACAGCATTGATTCACCAGAACCTATTTTTGGTCTGGCGGTTAATGGGTTGGTCAACATTACACATTTGAAACAGAACAATACAGCCCAAAAAGGCGATATTTTGTTTTTGACCAAAAAAATAGGCGTTGGAATTTTGACAACTGCAGAAAAAAAGAATCTGCTTAAAGATGGAGATGAGAAATTAGCAGCTGACCAAATGATGGAATTGAATAAAATTGGTTCTATCATGGGTAAAATAAAGGGGGTTCATGCAATGACAGATGTAACTGGTTTTGGGCTATTGGGGCACCTCATTGAAATGGCTGAAGGAAGCGGATATTCGGCTAAAATAAACTTCAGGTCTGTTCCTTTGATTTCTGATCGGTTGATTGAATATGTTGAAATGGGATCGGTGCCCGGAGGAACAAACAGAAATTGGGATAGTTATGGACACAAGGTCCATTTTCATGATGGTCAAAACCAAATATTACAAAAAAACATTTTGGCAGACCCTCAGACCAGCGGAGGTTTGTTAATATCTGTATCCAAAGATGCTGTTAAAGATGTTATTGAAGCACTAGAACAAAATGGTTTATCAGATAGAACAATGCACATAGGAGAAATAATCGAGTCTGATAACTTTGCAGTATCTGTGTATCAATAAAAACAAATTCAATTCAAGTCGTCGATTGCTTTGGAGAGTTTAAGATCTTTCTCGGTAACAATATTTCCTGCATCATGAGTTGAAAGCCAAACCTCAACCGTATTCCATGTATTTGTCCACGTTGGATGATGGTTGGCTTTTTCAGCCAGAATAGCTACTTTGGTCATGAAAGCAAATGCATCAATAAAGTTATTGAATACAAATTTTCTATACAGCTGATTGTCTTTTTCTTGCCACATAAATTATCGTTGTAAGTTATCTCTTGACTTGATTTTATCGTGCGCAACTTCTGTTACAAGTTGCACGCCGGGAATAGAACGCAGTTGTTGCTGCAACTGTTGAAAATATAATTCATCCTGAAAAGAATCCCTGACCAACCATATGAAATCTAAGTGTTGGAGCTCAGGTAAAAGAAATTCCCCATCGTGTTTGTTGCTGTATAAAAAATGTTCTTTTGCGGAAACGGGATGCAAAAACTCATAAACCGTAAATGAATATGACCTTCTGTTTTTTTCCATTCCAATCTGCAGGTCAGGTGCAGTTTGAAAATCAATTTGCAGTGCTTTTTCTATATGCCAACAAAAATGATAATTCTTCAGCGTACAAACAATACCCAGTATTCTCGTGTCCTCGAAAAAATGATCGGACATTCTATCGTCATCAAGCCTAAGCTTCATTAGAAAACAATTTCAAAATTGAGCTCTTTGTCTCCCCTCAGAACAATGGTTGTAGTAGTATCTCCTTTCTTAAACTTAGAAAGTGCTTGCATATAAGACTCAACCGATGAAGTTTTGTGTTCACCCAATTGTTTAACAATATCGCCAGCTAAAATACCCGCTTTTTTCGCTGGGCGATTATCTGAAACACCGTCTACCCTTACACCAGAACCGGTAAAAGAGTAATCTGGCATGATACCCATGCTTACGCTGAATCTCGCTGATGTTGTTGTTTGTTGTTCTCTTGTTTTTGTAAAAACAAGCTTTTCGTTCTCTTTATCCCCTTCTATCATTTGCTGGATAAAACGAATAATCTTTAACATCCCAACATAATTGATTTTGTCTGCATCATCACTGGGTTTATGATAATCAGAATGAAGTCCGGTGAAGAAGAAGAGAACTGGGATGTCTTTTCTATAAAAAGAGGTATGATCGCTAGGTCCGGTTCCACTGGAATCAACCCGAATTAAAAATTCTTTTTTCTTAACTGCATCTATCTTGGATTTCCAGGATGGCGATGTTCCATAACCACCTACCGTAATTGCCTTAGTGCTGTCGTTCATTCTGCCAACCATATCCATATTGATCATGTAATTGATGCTGTTCAATGGAACCGTTGGGTTTTCTACAAAATGCTTAGAACCATAAAGACCCAGTTCTTCTGCAGAAAATGCAATGAAAAGAAAGTTGTACTTTTTGGCTTTACTGGACTTTAAAAGGAACGCAAGTTCGATCATCGAAGATGTTCCGCTAGCGTTATCATCAGCACCATTATGAATTCCAAGGTCTCCAGTTCTGATCATTGAGTTTCCATCTTCACCATAACCGAGATGATCAAAGTGGGCACCGATGACGATGGTATACGCTGCATTGTTGTCTAAATAACCAATCACATTTCTTGCTTTCCTAATTTTTGGGGTGATCGAAAGTTTAGCAGAAATCTGATAAGAGGAAGAAATATCAGCAAGGTGTTGCTTTTGTGCGTTGTTGTTGATATATGCAGCAGGCAGTGGTGCAGGCTCTGACCTATCTTTAGGATCAAATTTGATTTTATCGTCCAAAGAAGAGGAGTTGAAAAAAATGACAGCAGAAGCCCCTTTTTCTTTGGCTTTGATCATTTTATCTGTCAACAAATTAGCAACATCAAAATGCGGGTTGTCTTTATTCTCCTGTAGGGCTTCTGCAAGATCAACCATCCATGGTTGGCCTTTTTCATTCAATGAGGGCGAAGATTCTGCATTAATATTGGCTGCGGGTGAATTAGAAAGCGGAAAGAAATCTACACCCGCTTTGAGTACTTTACCATTTAACCTTAAATCATTGTCTTTAGAAATTTCTTTACCATCATTAATGGTAAAATGCTGAAAATAACTTTCATTGTCTCCTTTTGGCGTTAAGCCAATCTCTTTGAATTTTGCTGCAATGAAATCAGAGGCTAAAATTTCACCAGGGTCTCCAGCTCTTCTTCCTTTGAGTTCTTCTGAGGAAAGATAACCAACTTGCTGCTGGAGATATTGTACTATCTCTTTATCAGCTTTTTTTAATTTTTGGGCTGTAGCAAAATGACACAAAAAGAGCAGAGGGATTAAAATCCTGAACATGTGGCTTATTTTAATACAAATTTAGTGTAGTTGATCCGATGAATACCAATATCTCGATAAAGATGGGCTTTTTACTGTTTTCGTAAGGGTAGGGGTACAATAGAATGTACCTTTACATATAATACATGATCGGTAATAAGCCCAATATCGCCCTTATTGGTAATCCAAACAGTGGAAAAAGCTCTCTATTCAACCTTTTGACAGGATTGAGACAAAAAGTGGGCAATTTTCCTGGTGTTACGGTTGAAAAAAAAGAAGGTGGTTTTACGCTACCCAATAAGCAGGAGTGTATTGTGCTTGACTTGCCAGGAACCTATAGTTTATATCCAAGAAGAAGCGATGAATGGGTTTCTTATAAACAGTTGATGACGCCAGAAAAGGGGGAATCAATTGATTTGGCCATTGTTGTGGTGGATGCCAGTAACCTCAGAAGAAACCTGTTGTATGTATCACAGGTGATTGACCTTAAAATACCTGTAGTTGTTGCTTTGACAATGGTCGACCTGGCCAAAAAAAGAGGTATTAAAATTGATGTTGATTGTTTATCAAGAGAAATGCAGGTGCCTGTTGTGGTGGTTAATGCAAGAACAGGAAAAGGAATTGAACAATTGAAGTCAACAGTTGCTCAAATGTCAAACATAGAAGTAACGGGACAGGATTTTTTTCCTATTGAGGATTTGGCAAAAGAAGCAATTGGAGAAATCCGTGAAGTGATGCCTAATCTCGGAAACTATGGAGCCATTCATCACTTGATCAACCATGAATCTTTTGAATTAAGTGCTGATATACAAGAAAAGATTGAAGAAATAGAATCAAAATATAAATTCAATCATACCAAAATTCAGGCTGAAGACATTCAACTCAGGTATAAAAAAATCAGACAGGTTATGCTCAAATCCGTTGAGGAGGAGAGTATAGAAAAAAGGAAGATGTTCTCTGAGAGGCTTGATCATTTCTTTTTACACAGGACCTGGGGTTATCTCATCATGGGTGTTGTGCTATTTATCTTATTCCAATCTGTTTTTTGGGTAGCTGAATATCCAATGAACTTGATAGAATCAGGAGTTGGTATGTTGGGCGGATGGTTGGGTGCTGTTTTACCCGAGGGATGGATATCAGATATAGTAGTCAATGGAATACTGGCAGGATTAGGAGGAATACTTGTCTTTGTGCCACAAATCATGATATTATTCGGATTGATTACCCTGCTTGAAGACACAGGATACATGGCCAGGATTAGTTTTCTTTCTGACAGGATCATGAGAAGAGTGGGTTTGAATGGTAAAAGTGTAATGCCAATGATTGGTGGTTTTGCTTGTGCGGTACCAGCCATCATGAGTGCCCGAAATATTGAAAATAAAAAGGAAAGATTGCTTACCATCATGGTAACACCATTTATGAGTTGTAGTGCAAGGTTACCCGTTTTCACTATTTTGGCATCTTTGGTTGTACCCAATAAGCATATCTTAGGGGTGATTAGTTTACAAGGGTTGGTATTGATGGGTTTATATGTATTAGGAATAGCAATTGCTTTATTGGTATCTTATGTAATGAACCTCTTTATTAAGATCAAAGAAAAAAGCTTTTTTATTCTTGAACTACCTGTTTACAGACAACCGAGATGGAAAAATATTGTTTTTACCATGGTTGAAAAAGCCAAAGTTTTTGTTTTTGATGCAGGTAAAGTAATCATGATTATTTCTTTGGTTTTATGGGCTTTTAGTTCATTTGGGCCTTCAGGTAAAAGAAATAAAATTGAAGAAAATTATGCACTATTGATCAAGAATGATCCGATAAATGAAAGCAGATATCAAGCAGAAAAATCTTCTGCATTGCTTGAAAATTCATATGCAGGAATCATGGGTCGGAGTATTGAACCTTTGATTAAACCACTGGGTTATGACTGGAAAATAGGCATCGCTTTGATTACATCTTTTGCTGCGAGAGAAGTATTTGTTGGAACAATGGCAACATTGTACAGTGTTGGTGATGATGCTGATGAAAACAGTGAAACTTTAAGGAATAAAATGCATGCTGCAAAAAGGTCAGATGGAACATTGGTTTACACAACAGCTACTGGTTATTCATTAATGATATTTTATCTTTTGGCAATGCAATGCATGAGCACACTGGCTGTTGTAAAGAGAGAAACAGGTTCGTGGAAATGGCCTGTCATACAATTGATTTATATGACAGGATTGGCTTATTTATTGAGTTTTATTGCATATCAGCTCCTGAGTTGATTAAATAACTTCAAGTTTTTTTAATTCATTGATAAGCAGATCTGGAGATTGAAAATGGATACTTTGGATACCACATTCTTCAGCAGCTTTTATATTTCTGATGTTATCATCAATAAATATAGTTTCAGAAACGTCAAGACTAAATCGGCTAAGGGTTAACTCATAGATTTCCCGAAATGGTTTTCTTGTATTTTCTTCTCCAGAAACAATGCGACCATCAAACCAATGTAAAAAATCAAATAATTCTAAAGCACGAGGGAAGGTTTCAGCACTCCAATTGGTTAGCGCATAGATATTGTGTTTATTATTTGATTTAAGCTGCCTTAGAACCTCAACAGTGCCCTCAATAGGGCCGTTGAGCATTTCTTCCCACCGCTGATAAAAAGCGAGTATATAATCGCTCTTATCGGGGTATAATGAAATGAGTAAATCATTGGCTTCTTGAATACTTCTTCCTCCATCCTGTTCTTCATTCCACGACATGGTACAGATATTTTCTAAAAAATCTTTTCTTTCGTTATCATCTGCGATAATCTTTTTATACATGTATTCTGGATTCCAATCAATCAACACTCCACCCAGATCAAAAATGATATTCTTTATTTTTTTCATCGGTTGAAAATTACAGAATATTCTATTGAATTCATCAGGTCTTTTTTAATGTTAATATCCTTTGTAGTATTTATAATTATCTATTATTTATAAAAGACACTATTACTATTAAGGCTGTGGAAATGTTTAAAACTATTATTTATTAATTTTTATTCTATCTATAAACACATGAATTAACACCAATCCACATTTATACACATGATCAATATGGCTACCAAGACTGATTCAAATCAATGCTATTAACAATCCAAAAAAAATCAAATTAAATTTTTCAACAATGAGAAATAACAAAAAATCCTGTGGATAAAGCAAGGGTAAATTGTTGTAAAAAAACCTAAAAGCCTCAAATTGAATTTAATCCCCAAACTTATTCAAAACAATCCCCAAATTCAATTCATAAAAAGGCCAGTAATCCACATAAAAAACAGGATATCAACAGGGTGGTGTGGAAAACCAAAAAATTTCCCTGAACAGCCAACAAGCCATATAATTTTCTTAGGCCCGGCGCGTTTTCCACAATTTGTTAATAACCATTTTTACCCTATTTTTGCCAACTCTTATAATAATATATATAGTATGTCAATTATTCAGAAAATTAGGGACAAGGCAGCAGTGTTGCTTACCACAATGATCGCGATCAGCTTGATTGGCTTTTTGGTTCAGGATGCATTTATTGGCAAGGGTGGAAGCATGTTTGATGGACAACCCACAACAGCAGGATCTATCAATGGAAAAGACGTTGAGTTGGTTGATTTCAGCAAGAAGGTGAACATGGTCGAACAAAACTATCGTTCTCAGGGCATGCAAACCAACGAAATGATGACCCAAACAATTGTTGAAAATGTTTGGAACTCATATGTGCAGGAAGAAATGATCAACGGCGAAGCTGCTAAACTCGGATTGGCAGTTACTCCCAAAGAATTGGGTGCAGTGTTGTTTTCTGATGATGCCCCACAGGAGTTTAAGCAAATGTTTGCGGACAGAACCACCGGAGCGTATGATGTGAATGCTGCGAAAAACTGGTTAACCAATGTCAAAAAAAGCTCAAAACCCGAAGATGCTTTGAATATAGAAGAGCAATTGATCAAGCCCATTGGCATCAACCTGCTCTCTCAGAAATATACTTCTCTGATTACACAGGGCTCTTATGTTCCCAAGTGGATGCTTGAGAAAATGGCAGCAGATAACGCTTCTTTTGCTTCAATATCGTTTGTGGGTATTCCTTACACCACCATCTCAGACAGCACCATTAAAGTGAGCGACAGCGAAATCAGTGATTATGTGTCAAAACACAAGGATGAATTTAAGCAGGAGCATGTAAAAAGCATCGCCTATGTTTCATTCAGCGCAAACCCAACACCACAGGACTCCGCAAGGGTTTACAACCAGCTCAATGAACTGAAGGCCGCATTCTATACAGCGCCAGATGCAAAAAGCTTTGTTACAAGAAACAATACTTCTCTTCCATTTTTTGATGGATTTGCTCTCAAGTCAAAACTCCAAATGGGCGCCAAGGATACGATCATATCATTGCCGGTTGGTGCAGTTGCGGGTCCTTACCTCGATGGAGGAAGCTATGTGATCGCGAAAAAAATACAAACAAAATCATTGCCCGACTCTGTAAAGTGCAGACACATCCTTGTGGGAATTGTTGATCCTCAAACTGGTCAGCAAAGGCGTAGCGATAGCGCAGCCAAAAAGAGCATTGACAGCATTTATGCCGTAATCAAATCTGGCGGAAACTTTGGTGCTTTGGCAGCAGCCCTGAGCGATGACCAAGGAAGCAAGGCCAAAGGCGGTGAGTATGACTTCTCTTCTGTTGACATGAACCTGGCAAAAGAATTTGCAGACTTCATTTTCAACAAACCCAAAGGAAGCATGGAGGTGGTGAAAACCGAGTTCGGCTACCATATCATTGAAGTATTGAACCAGAAAAATTTCGAAGAGGCCTACAAGGTTGCTTATCTGGCCAAGCCAATTGTTGCCAGTGAAGAAACTGACGCTTCAGCCTCTTCCTCCGCAACACAATTTGTTGGAAGCAGCAGGGACCAGAAGTCTTTTGACGAAACCGTTGCAAAAATGAAGATCAACAAGTTGACAGCAGACAACATCAAAGAGCTTGATTACAGCGCTGGCCCACTTTCTTCAAGGGCTATCGTAAAATGGATATTTGAAAACAAAACAGGAGCGGTTTCTGAGCCATTCGACCTCAAAGACCAATATGTGGTAGCCATGGTTACCAATGAAATCAAAGAGGGTGTTCAGCCGGCATCGGTTGCAAGGGTATTGGTAGAACCAACCCTTAGGAACAAGAAAAAGGCAGAAATGGTGGCCCAAAAGGCTGGATCTGAGAAAAACCTGGATAAATTGGCTGCTTTGCTTGGTGGAACAACCGGAAGAACAGACACGGTCAGGTTTGCCGATCCTTTTGTTCCCAACCTTGGTTCAGAAACAAAAGTAATTGGTGCAGCGTTTAACAAAAAGAACTTGTCTAATACATCAGACGTGATTGACGGTCAAAATGGTGTATACTATATTAAAGTGAACCAGGTTGGCGCCCTTCCTTCATCAACAATTGATTTTGTTGGTCAAAAAAAGGCACTTGAGTCACAAATGAAGCAATTCGCAGGATACAGCACGATGGAGTCTTTGAAAAAATCAATGAAAATCGTTGATAAAAGAAGGGACGCCGGATACTGATGACATACTGCTCATGAGAAAACAAACGCACAGCCGCCCCCGAGGGTGGCTGTTGCATTTTTGGTAACTTTGCATCATGGAAGAAATCAGGAACAAGGTGGCAGAAAGCGGGTTGATCACCATCGAACTTGAAAAATATTACCCTTCTGCGGAGCCAATGCCTTTCGATTTGAAAAATTTCCTTTTTATGGAAATGCTGCTCAAGGAGAAAGATTTTAGGGAGGCCCTTGATCATCATGATTGGAGCCAATACGAGAACAGAGATGTGGCCGTGTATTGTTCAACCGACGCCATTGTTCCCGTGTGGGCCTATATGCTGGTTGTATCAAAGCTTTCCGGAATCGCCAGATCGATCATCTCTGGAACCCCAGAAGAGGCCTTTAAACAAATATTTATCGAAAACATCAAAGAGGTCAATGCGGCAGCATTTGAAGGAAAGCGGGTTGTGGTAAAGGGTTGTGGAGAAAAACCTGTGCCCGAGTATGCCTATGCAGCAATATCCATCAAACTCTTGCCCGTGGTCAAATCGCTCATGTACGGCGAGCCGTGTAGCACGGTTCCGGTCTATAAAAGAAAAGAAAAAGCCTAAAACCCTTTCAGCGAAGACTTGTATTCAACCCTGGCTCTTTCAAGATCTTCTGGTGTATCAATGCCAATGCTACTTGTTTTTGTTTCTACCATCCTAATGGCAACCCCGTTTTCAAGATACCTCAATTGCTCAAGCATTTCGGTTTGTTCCAGTGCGCCCATGGGCCATTGTGTAAAACTCAGCAGGGTTTCTTTTCTGTAAGCATACACCCCGACATGTTTAAAATAGGGCAGATCCGCGCTGCGGTTCCGCTTGAAAGGAATCGGTGAGCGGCTGAAATAAAGCGCATCGTTGTTCCTGTTGCAAACCACCTTCACCTGGTTCGGGTTTTCGGGCTCATCCCCTTCTCCAAACCTTTTCATGACGGAGGCAACGGCTACGGCAGGATCTTTGAAACAGTTCAGCAGATCCTGGAGTGGTTCTTTTTCAACAAAAGGCTCATCGCCCTGAATGTTCACCACCACATCAACATCCATTGATTGAATGGCTTCTGCTATCCTGTCGCTTCCGCTCTGGTGGTCTTTGGTGCTTTTTTTCACAGCCCCGCCAGCAGCAACAATCTCGTTCATGATCTCATCACTATCAGTAACAACCAATACCTCATCAAAAAGATTCATGGCTACTGCGTTTTCGTAGACCATCCTGATGATGGTTTTTTCACCAATCCTTTGCATTAGTTTTCCTGGAAAACGACTGGCGGCAAAGCGCGCGGGAATGACAGCAATATTTTTCACTGTTATTTTAATTTTTGAAATGGTCTTTTCAGGAGCCTGACAAAATCCTCGTCCTTTTCGTTCGGATAGTATTGGTCAAGGCCATAACGGATCTTTGAAGGATCAAGTTTCATGAACGTACCCAACAACCTGTCCCAGATCGAAAACACGGCACCATAGTTGCTGTCGGTGTAGGGTTGTTTCCAGTGGTGATGCACTTTGTGCATGTTGGGAGAAACCAGGAGCCAGCTCAGTGTTTTGTCTAGCCACTTCGGCAGGCTGATGTTGGCATGCGTGAATCCCGTAATGAAAACAAGGGCTGTCTGGTATAACAATACAGCAAACATGGGCGTCCCCGCCACGAAGATCCCAATATAGAAAAAGACACCACGCCAAACCGATTCTAGAGGGTGATGGCGAAGGCCGGTGGTTACGTCCACGTTGTTGTCTGCATGGTGGATGATGTGAAAACGCCAGAACAGCGGCACCTGGTGTTCTACAAAATGACAAAGCCATCCTGCAAAAAAATCCAGGACCAGGCAGGTGGTGATGATCAGCGCTAAAGGACTCAGCTTAAACCAGTGGATCAGTCCGAACTGGTGCTCATTCGTCCAGCCGGCGATGAAGACGATGCCCCCAGCAAGCAAGGTGTGAATGATGAAGTGAATGGCCGTGAAAGCGATGTTGGTGGCAGCATGCCGGCCCTTGCTTTTTTTGTAATCGGATTGAAGCAGGGGTATCGCATTTTCAACGATCCACAAAAAGACCATGCCGGCTATAAAAAAACCCGCTCTTTCGAGGGGTCTTTTTTCAAGATCGCTGAAATAGGAGATCAACGCATCCATATCAATTGTTTTTTAGTTAGACATCAAAGGCATCGCAAGCATCAGCAAATCTTCGTTTTCCTCTTGTTCTACAGGTTTGATCAAGCCGGCTTTTGTTGGCGTTGACAGTTCCATGCGAACCTCTTCGCTGTCGGTGCTTCCCAGCATTTCAATCAGGAAGCGGGCATTGAAAGAAATAGTGATGTCTTCCCCGTCGTATTGGCAAGACATTCTCTCGTTTCCTTCGAAACTGAAGTCAACATCCTGGGCAAGCAACTGGAGTTCGCTGCCAGAAATGCTCAAGGTTACCAGGTTGGTGCTCTTGTTGCTGAAGATGCTTACGCGGCGAAGGGCTGACTGAAAATCCTGGCGAGAAATCGTCATTCTGTAGGGATTGTCTGCTGGAATCACCACCTTGTAATCGGGAAAACGAGCGTCCAACAAGCGGCAAGAAAGCTCAACCGTACCATGGGTGACAAACAAGTGGTTGTTGTTGTATGAAACGGAAATCTCATCTTCATTGTCGGGCAATGAGCTCTTTAAAAGATTCAAAGGTTTTTTAGGAACGATGAAGTTGTCTGTTCTTGGACACTGCACGTCTTTTATTTTGTAGCGCACCAGTCTATGTGCATCAGTGGCAACAGCGGTGATGCCATTTTTCTCCAACTCAAAAAACACGCCTGTCATTGCCGGACGAAGATCATCATTGCTGACCGCAAAAATTGATTTGTTGATGGCTGTCAGCAATGCATGGCTTGTCATGGTAAATGCAGAGGTTTCGTCTGCAGGGGGTTCTTTTGGAAAATTGTCTGGGTTCTCTCCCATCACCTTGTACTTACCGTTGTCGCTGGTGATTTCGATACCAAAATTTTTGTCAATATCAAAAGTCAGTGGCTGGTTGGGAAGATTCTTCAGAGAGTCCATCAGAATCTTGGCTGGAATACAAACGCGGCCACTGTCCTTGGCTTCAATATCAAGGTGGATTTTCATCACTGTTTCCAAATCTGTGGCAACAACCGTGAGTTTGTTGGTTTCAATTTCAAAAAGGAAATCCTCCAGGATCGGCAAAACATTGTTTGAGCCGATAACACCATTGATCTGCTGAAGCTGTTTGAGAAGGGCCGATGAGGAGACGATAAATTTCATATGCTATCCTTGTTTGTATCAGGCAAATATAGTCGCAACCGGCGTATAAAATGGGCAAAATTTTCTGACATTTTCGATAAAAAAACAGTGAATAATGTTGAAAACCACCCCGAGGACTGTGGTTAATGATTAATTTGCCAACAATGGAGGAATACAGTTTTAAGCGGAAGGTGTTGACGCCCGAACAGGCCTATGTCAAGATCCGCCATTTTTGTGCCTTTCAGGAAAGGTCACACCAGGAGGTCAAGATGAAGCTTTCCAGCTATGGCATTTCCTGGGCAGATGCCAACCCGCTCTTGTCCAAGCTGATTGAAGAGGGGTTTTTGAATGAAGAGAGATTTGCGGCTGCTTTTGTGGGTGGAAAGTTCAGGATCAAGCAATGGGGTCGAAAAAAAATTGAGATGGAGCTCAAAAAAAGACAGGTATCTTCCTATAGCATCAGCAAGGCCCTGAGGGAAGAAATCGATCTGCCAGCCTATGAAAAAACATTGATGAAGCTGATTGAAAAAAAGTGGACATCTTTGAAGGGCCCTGGAAATACGGTATATGTCAAGCAATCCAAGACCCGGCAATACCTTTTGTTGCGGGGTTTTGAAAACGACATTGTTTCAAAAAAACTCAAACTGTTTTTGGATGGACAAGCTGATCATAACAACGATACAGACTGATTTACACTGGGAAAACAAGGTTGCCAACCTGGACATGTTGCGCACCAAAATCATGGGCATCACGGAAAAGACCAATATCGTGGTTTTGCCTGAAATGTTTTCCACCGGATTCACGATGAAACCAGAGCTGTTGGCAGAAAAGATGGACGGGGAAACCATTGCCTGGATGAGGAATATTGCCCGCGAAAAGGGCATCATTCTTGCCGGAAGCCTGAGCATTGAGGAAGAGGGCGAATACTACAACAGGTTCATTTGGATGCTGCCCAATGGACAATACGGACATTACGACAAGCGACATTGTTTTTCCCTGGGTGGCGAAGACCAGCATTATGCGCCCGGCAACAAAAGGACCATCGCTTCGGTTGGGGGGTGGAAAATCAACCTTCAAATCTGTTACGACCTTCGTTTTCCGGTTTGGGCCAGACAGCAAACAAATGCTGATCCTGAAAAAGAACCCGCGCCAGAATATGATGTAATGATCAATGTGGCCAATTGGCCCGAGCGAAGGAGCCACCACTGGAAAACCCTGCTACAGGCCCGCGCCATAGAAAACCAGTGTTTTGTTGTTGGTGTTAACCGGGTTGGCAATGATGGCAACGGCCTTTACCATAGCGGAGACAGCATGGTCATTGACCCGCTGGGGCAAATCCTCTATCACCAATCCAAAGAAGAGGATATACATACCACCATTTTGGAAAAAAGCCAATTGGATGAAGTGCGCACCAGGCTTCCGTTTTGGAAGGATGGTGATCAATTTTTATTGGTATAAGGATATTGCTTAGGAAAATTGCATATTAATATTTGGTCATTTTATTCTGCCATTTTTAAGAATAAAAAAAATATTTTAGTAATTTCCAATATCCAAATATCCTTACATGCGGCTGACCACCTGCTTTATTTTGCTGTTGCAAACAACCCTTTGTTTAGCCCAACCCCCATCCGATTATAAGTTTCAAAGCATCAGCATAGCCCAAGGGCTTTCCCAAAGTTCTGCCTACTCGGTAATTCAGGATCATTTGGGTTATATCTGGGCAGGAACACAGGGGGGAATGAATCGGTATGATGGATATGGCGTTAAAAAGTTTGAGCCAATCTCGGCAGATAGTGTTTCCATTTCAATTGGCTGGAGAACAGCATCAATGGAAGATGATAAGGGAAACATATGGACGGGTTCTAACCTCGGAACAATATCCATGTATAACCGAAGAGAGGATCGTTGGATCAACTACAAACCCGGCTTTTCCGAAGAATTCAGAAAAAAATTTCCCAATTATCAATCCACCAATCTTGGGCTAGTTGTTCAATTGAACTTGGATACACTCCGACAAAAGCTTTATATATCCACTTTTCTTACAGGCCTGTATATTTTAGACCTCAAAACCGGAAAGTTCAGCCAACATTGGTTTCCAGAGGCAATAGACAGAAACGGAAGATGGAAGGACAATACATTTATATCCGCACTAACAGTTGGTAAGGACAATCTCCTGATCAGTTCTGGAAACGGATTGGTTGTTTTTGATAAAAATTCAGAGCGATTCACCAAGAGGATTTTTAAGAGCGACGATCAGGAAAAGCAGATGTTCTTTTTTCAGTCAATTAAGTTGAACGATAAGGAATGTATTTTGGCCTCTGACAGGGGGATTGTTAAATACAATCATGTAACAGGTGATAGTATAATGTACACAAATGATAAGAAAAACCCATATTCAATTTCAGCGGGTCAAGTGAGGTCGGTTTGCCTGAGCAGGGATAAGAAAACGTTATGGGCAGGAATTGATGGATTGGGAATAGAAATACTAGACATAAAAACGGGAAAGTTTACACACGTAAATGCAAAAACAGCACCCAATAGCGGAGTTTCCGGAGATATTTACTTTAACATTATTGAAGATAAAGAGGGAAATTATTGGGTAGGATCATCTGGTACGGGCATACTCAAGTATGATCCATCCATGAAAAAAATGAATTTTGTACTCAAAAACGAACCATCCGAAATGCCATTGGGCTTTTCAACCGCATGGGGTACATTTATTGATAACGAAGATAATTTGTGGGTTGGCAGTTCAGATGCGGGCGGCGGCATAACAATGGTGGATAGAAAAAACAAAAAATCCACCCGGTTTCTTAATGATCCCCAATCACTTGAGTCAAGAAAATGGGTGTTTGGTCAAGACAATACCGGTGCTATTTACGTGATGGGAACATCAAAAGCGGGAAGGATATTGTACAAAAAAGCCAAAGGAGAGAAAAGTTTTGCTCAGTTGCTCAATCTGACAAAACAATATCTTGAAGGAAAGCTTCCTGCTGTTGTAGGCCAGTCATTTTTTTATTTAACCCAAGCCGGAGACTTTATAACAGGTGGGGATACAGCCATTTTGATTTCAGATAAACTGGGACGGCTTGAGATGAAAGCCTATACTCCCTTGTTAAAAGTAAAAGATAGAATCAAATATATTTTTAACAAGGGAAAAGATAAAACATATATTCTCACCAACAAACATTTCTGGAAATGGAATGAGTCAACAGGGGCAATCACCAACCTTATCCCTTGGACAACACTTGATCCTGTGGGAATGTTGCTCATGAATTATGCGGATATCGATGAAGAAAGTACAGTCTACTTGCCTTCTTTTGGATATGGACTGGTTACAATCGATCTCAAGGCAAAAAAGCTAACAATATTGAACCAAAAAAATGGCATACCCAGCCAATATCTTTATGATGTTACCATAGATAAAAACGGAATGGTCTGGTCCTCCAGCAATTTTGGAATCATAAGATATGATCCCACCAGAAAAACTTTTAAAGGGTTTTTTAAAAATGATGGGGCTCAGGATTATGAATACAATGCGTTCAGTTTTTCTAAAAGCAACAATGGAGAAATTGCCTTTGGTGGTTTATTTGGTGCAAATTATTTTTTCCCTGAAAGCATAAAAGACAATACCACGCCCCCTAGTGTGATTATTCAGTCAATTACCAAAATGGGAAAATTGTTGAATATTGAAGACAATGCTTATGATAAAGAGATACAGATAAAATACAATGAAAACCAGCTGGGGCTGGAATTCATTGCCTTTAACTATAAAAGCCCCGAGTTTAACCAGTACGCATATATGATGGAGGGCTATGACCGGGACTGGAATTATTCTGGAGGTCGACACTTTGCAACCTATACCAACCTTCCATCAGGAAAATACAAATTTCGCGTAAAGGCAAGCAACAATGATGGAGTTTGGAACGAAGAAGGGGCAACGCTGATGATCAGGGTTCATCCAGCTCCTTGGTTTTCGTGGTGGGCGTTTTTGATTTATTTTTCAATACTTGGTTTCTCTGTAAGGGTATTTGTAAAATACAGAGAGAACATGCAGAAGAGGAAAATGGATAACGAAAGAAAAAACTCTGAACTTCAAGCGGCAAAAGATTTTCAACAAAGCATGCTCCCCAAAGCTTTGCCATCGAGAAATGACCTTGATATATCTACTTTCCTGAGGTCTTCTACAGAAATTGGAGGTGATTATTATGACTTTTTTGAACAGCAAAATGGTGATCTATATGTTGTTTGTGGTGACGCTACTGGCCATGGTATTATATCTGGTATGATGGTTTCTATCGCAAAAGCCGGACTTAACGGAATAAGCGCGCTTTCTCCCAGCGAAATTTTAAAACAGTTGAACAAGGTTATCAAAAAAGTTGACCTTGGAACAATGCGCATGAGTCTCAATATTATTTGCATAAAACAAGAAGGTGTTGAGATGAGCTCTGCCGCAATGCCGCCCATTTATCATTATGTATCAGCTACGGGCAAGACCGAAGAGATACAAATGAGTGGATTACCACTTGGGGGACTAAAAAGGGAGTTGTTTGAAATCGAGGATAGGGATTTTGCTCCTGGGGATGCATTTGTAATGTTATCAGATGGTTTACCCGAAGCACCTAACGCTAGTGCAGAATTATTTGATTACAAACGGGTTCAGGAAATAATTGAAAAAAATGGATCCAAAGATGCAGAATCAATTAAAAATGAATTGGTTGCTGCTGTTGATTTGTGGTTATCTGGAGAAAACAATCCTGATGACATTACAATTATCGTAATCAAGAAAAAATAAATCAATAAGATGAAAAAGGCGCATATCATACTGTTGATCATTTCTATTTGTTGTCGAAATGTTGCTATTGCACAAATCAACCCAATGGAAACGGGAAATTATTTTATCAAAAACTATTCCCGGGATTTTTTAAATGGCCGTGGTGTCAACTGGACTGTTGCCCAAGACACCAATGGTATTGTGCTGGTAGGCAATCACTTGAATGGAATTGCATTATATGATGGAAAGCGTGTCAAAAAAATTAATCTAAAGGGTTTGCCTTATGGAGAAGAGGGCAGAAAAATCCGGACGGACTCAAAGGGAAATATTTATTTGGCATCAAATTTCAATTTTGGATATCTAAAGAAAAATTACGCAGATCAATATGAGTATGTGTCTTTGTCAAACTCATTAGCAGAAAAGGATAAGGTTTCCAGTCGTGTTTGGAGTTCTGCCATTCTAAAAGACACTATTTTTTTTCAAACAGATAGTGCTGTTTACAAATACCACGATAATAAACTTCTCAAAGCATGGCACTTTAGCCCTAGCATTCACATCATGCATAAGGTTGGCAACAGGGTTTTTGTCCGTCAATGGGGGGTCGGCATGCTTGAACTGCTTGGCAATGAGTTTAGGTTCATAAACGGTTCGGCCTTGTGGGCAAACAACAGGCTAGAGTCTATGTATCAACTGGATAACGGAAATATTCTAATTGCATCTAGAAATTCAGGTTTCTGGTTATTCAAAAAAGATGGGAGTTTTGAAAAAACAAAAACCCCCCAACTTGATAAGTTGATTATTGAGGGAGAAGTATACCTCAGTAATACAGTCTTAAGCAATGGATTAATTGCGGTTGGTACTACAAAATATGGTCTCATTTTGATTGACCAAAATCTTGAATTAAAGAGAATTGTAAATACTTCCATTGGATTGGGATCAAACTATGTGGCAGATATATTTGAAGACAGAAGTAATGATATTTGGGTTGCAAGTAATGGTGCATCTGTAATTACCACCGACCCATCTCTCACTTACTTCACAACGACGAATGGTTTGTTTGGGGGTGTAGGTGGAATGTTAAGGATGGGAGGTCGGTTTTTTGTAAAAACGGGTACCGACTTGTATGAGTTGATACCACCCAAGGATAATTTTGGTTCTGTTGGTTTTAAGCCCCAGGGAGTAGATGAGGCTGGATCTGATTTGTCATTATTTGATGATATGTTGATAACAACAAATAATTACAACATAAAATACACGAAAGCAGGCAAGACTTCTATTATTAAGACACAATATTATACAAGCGCATCACGACAAAGTAAACTGAACAAAAAGCTGCTTTTTTCATCAGGCAAAGGTTTGACATTGCATGAATATGATAAAGGGCGCTGGAGGGAAAAGACAGTCCCCAATAATATACAAACCTATATCAGTGGTTTTGCTGAACCAGAGCCGGGATTTCTCATCTTAAATACAACGAATGGTCCTGTTTCATACAAGTATAGCGTTGATGGAACAGGAAGCTTTGATGAAATGGTTGTAGATAAAAGATTTGGAAACAACAAAGCCATTCGATTTTTTCAAGCTGGTACAAGCAAATATTACGGCTATGATTCTTCATATCATTTTTATGCCGTGAATTTTAAAAGCAACAGGTTAACATATGTGGGCTGGTCTTTAGATAGTCTTGTAAAAGATGGGGTGTTTTCAATTACCTATAACAGCGAGTCAGGAACCAACTGGTTTTATACACTCAACGGATTGTACACGCTTAATATTGGAGAAAAAAACCAGCCCAGCATAACAAAATTTCCATTTGAGAAGGTTAACATGTCTGAGTTATCTTCAAGAATATTTGCAGAAGGAAAGGGAGACAATGAGGTTGTGTGGTTGGGGTCTCAGGATGAAAAATTATTCAGATACATTCCATCCTTGGCGTTGAAAAAGAAAAATTCAACCTTTAGGGCCTTGATAACTGCAGTTTATTTCCAGGATTCGGCAATTGCTTTAAGAAACCAAGAAATTCCATTTCGTCAAAATCAACTTACTTTTGAAGTTGCATATCCCGTCTTTGGAAATGAAGAGAAAATTCTTTTTAGCTATTGGTTGGAGGGTCAAGACAAGGGATGGGGAGCTTTTACAAGCGATTCAAAAAAAGAATACACCAATCTCAGGGAAGGGGATTATACATTACACGTAAGGGCAATGGATGCGAGCGGTCTAATCGCTCAGCAAAATACCATGTCTTTTACAATCTTACCTCCATGGTATAGAGCGTGGTACGCTTATTTGGCCTATATTATGCTATTGGGTTATGGAGTATATTTATTTGGTAAATATCAGTCTCGTAAAACAAGAGTGAAAGCTGAAAATGAAAGAAGGTCTGATGAGTTGAGGGCAGCCCGAGATTTTCAGCAAAGCATGCTTCCTAAAAATATCCCAACAAGATCAGATCTCGACATTTCTACATTTTT